>VERO01000391.1 GCA_018882625.1 Phycisphaerales bacterium
ACTCCACTCCATTGGCCTGAAGGAACACGAGGGTCGCGAGCGCGCTCACCCGCTTGTTGCCGTCATTGAATGGGTGGTTGCAGCACAAGTGGAACAGGTACGCGCCTGCCTGTTCAGCGAGCGTGCGGTGCAGGTACGCGCCACCGAACTGCTGCCGAGGCATCATGACTGCGGACTCGAGAAGTCCGTGGTCGCGAAGGCCATCCATCCCGCCTTCATGGCGGACTGTGTCCGCATGAATCAGGAGAACGTCCTCAACCGACAGGAAGCGTCGCGGCCCTTTCATGGCTGGTCACTTCGCCAGATTCTGGAGCATTACCCGGTACCGCGGGCGAAGCGACTTCAGGCTCTTTGCAACCATTGCCTTGCCGAGCCCAACGCCCGCGGGAGTGATGATGAGCGTTCCGCCGCTCACCGTGATCTGCACGGAGTCGCCAGGCTGCAGGCCGATGGCCTCACGGATCGCCCGGTCGAGCACGATGGCCTGGCTGTTGCCCACTTGCTGGAGCTTCTTGACCATAGTACGAACAGTGTAGATACGTCGCCCCATCGCATCCAGCCGCTTCTCAGGACGTTGAGGACCGCGGCACTCCCCCACCCGACGCCTCACCCGCGAGGAGAGCCACTCGCGCCCCCATCCAGCTTCGCCTCCCACTCCTCTGGGGTGCGCGGCATCGTGGCGAGCAGGTCTGTCGCCCTGTTCAGCATCGCACCGAGACGCTCAGCCTCTGCAGCGGTGCGTGCCGCCGCCTCAGCATTGCCCATCTCGCGGTGCACGAGGCTCAGGTAGCGGTGCAGCGCGCGCGAGCACGGATTGACTTGCGCAGCAAGCCGGAAGCTCTGGAGCGCGTTCGGAAGGTCCCCGTACCACGCGAGGGCCACGCCCAGCAGATAGTGCGGGGTCCACGCCTGCGGATCGATGCCCGCAGCGTCCATGCAGTGATTCGCGCACGCCTCGAGCCTGTCGCGCAGAAGGGCCACCTGTGCGAGTCCGGCATGAGACCGCCAGTGGCGTCCATTGAGCTTGAGGGCACGGCGGTACCACCGCTCGGCGGCATCTGCGCGCCTCTGCATGACGCACAAGTCGCCGATGCCCGCGCATCCATCTGCATCATCCGACCGCAGCCCATCGGTCACCGTTGCTGCTTCCTCGAGTTGCCCGGCGAAGGTGAGCGCGATCGCCATGGTCAGGTGCAGCGGCCGGTCGTCCTTGTCCTGCGGCAACATGGGCTGCACTACGGCAGCGCACTCCTCAAAGCGGCCAGCGCGATGAAGGCAGTCCGCGAGCGAGAGCGCGCACCGCACGTTGTCCGGGGCCGCATCGAGCAGCGACTTGAACACGGGTACCGCGCCGTCGAGTCGCCCCGTCGTGCTGAGGGTGACTGCGAGGTTGAACTGGCATTCGCGGCGCACATGCTCGATCCGCGCCGGCACGCCCTCTGGCAGCGCCTGCATGTAGCCCAGCTCGACCAGTTGCTGGATCGCAGCATGCTGCTCAAAGGGATCCTGCCGCGCATCCGGCGGGTGCAGTCCCGCATCGCCCGCAATGTCGTCCCATGAACCCACTCGTGCCGGCGGCGATCCCGTGAGGGACTCCGCAAGCACCCGCCCCGGCATGTCCTCGCCAGCGGCCACCCCAAGCAGCGCCATCGCTGTGGGCGCGATGTCGAGAAGGCCAGGATGCGCAGGAGCCGCGCCAGCCTTGATGCCGGGCCCGGCCATGGCAAGCATGCCGATCGGCCGGTGCCACATCGCTTCGGCATCGAGCCGGTCGCCGGTCATGGCGGGACCCGACATCACAGGCCTCGAATCGCCGCTCTGGAACCCGTGATCGCTGAGGATGATGACTGTGGTGTCGGCTCCCGCAGCAGCGATCATCTCGCCAAGCATCCGGTCCTG
>VERO01000392.1 GCA_018882625.1 Phycisphaerales bacterium
GTGTTGGTGTTGCTCGCCACGAAGACGGCACTCACCTCGTAGCCCTTGCGCGACACGATCGGGGTGCCGGTGCGCATGTCGACCCAGTCGTAGTCGACGGTCACGGTGTAGGACATCTCCTCGGGAAGGCCCGTCGCCACGCTCTGCGACATCGTCTGCAGGCGCACGGCCGTGACCTTCCCGCGCAGCACGGTGTCGGCGCGGCCCTCGGCAGTCACGCCGTAGGGCGTCGACATCTGGATCTCCTTCAGCAGCGCCTCGCTGACATAGTTGGAGATCGGCCGGTCATAGGTCGCATTGTCGAAAATCGGCAGGGCGACGCTGCGGTACTTGGTGGAGTAGAGCGCTCCGGACGCGTAGCCCGTGCCCGGGTCGCCGGCGCAGCTGGCAGGCGCGATCGCGATGGCAGTGGCGACAAGGGCAAGCGCGGCACGTGCCGCGAGGCGCGCGCCGGCCATGGCGGGGAGCGCCGAACGCAGTCGAGGGAAGGGCATCATGATCCTGCGGCCTCCGGCAGTCGTTCGCCTGACATGTTGCTGGGCACTCCGCCCGGGAACATCTCGATGCCCTCATCCCACTCGAGGCCGAGCAGCTCCTTGCGCAGCCGCGGGTAGTCGGGGCATGTCCCTGTGACGCTGCGGGGCAGCCGCGCGTACAGCGTGGGCATCGCGCGCAGCGCGTTGAGCGCCGCGATCGACTTGGGGTACTTGCGCATGATGGCGCGGATGCAGCGCTCCGCGCTGATGGGGTCGTCGACGTACGCGTACCACTCCGCCTCGACGAGCAGCTTCATCGCCTCGGACTCGTAGATGCGCACGAGCAGGGCGTCCGCGCCGACGCGCTGCGCCGTGATCGGGTCGGTGACCTGGAGGTCGCGCAGCCGCTCGCTGGCCTCGAAGAGCCCGCGCGCGTCGTAGAGCGGGCCCTTGTACGAGGCGCACAGGCTGTAGATGTGGCGGAGCTTCGCCTTCTCGACCTGGCGCGACTTCGGGTAGTTGCGCACGAACAGGTCGTAGGCATCTGCGGCCATCTGCAGCTCGCGCTTGCGGAAGTAGAAGTCGGCAAGCTCCATGCCCGCGCGCTCGGCGAGCTCGCTCCCGGGCAACCGCTCCTGAATGCGGATCAGCAGCTCCTGCGCCTCCTCGTCGCCGCTGAGCCACCGGAACGTGCCCATGAACTTGCGCCTGAGGCCGTTCGCGTATGCGGTCGCGATCTGGAACTCGCGCTCGAGCGCAGTCACGAAGACCTCGCTGGCGGCGTACTTCCGGGCGATCTCCTCGTACTCGTACAGCGCCTTGTACTCGTCACCGATCGACAGGAGCGAGTCGCCCTTGATGAGCAGCCCAACCGGGCGCAGGCGGCTTGCCGGATACCGCTCGAGCCAGCCGGATGCGAGGTTCAGCGCGCGGGGCGCCTCGCCCCTCGCCAGGGCGAGCTGCGCCTGCCGGAGCTGGCCCGCCTCGCTGCTCACGTCGTCGTCCGATGCCTTGATCCAGCGGTCATCGGTGGAGAGCACGAAGTCGCCTCGACGCGACACCTCACGCTGGCGAGCGGTCGGCCCGGATTGCGCGGATGGGGCAGAGGCGGGTGCCGGTGCATCGGGCAACGCGGTCGCGCCTGTGGCGGACGACGCGGGTGCGGCGGGGGACACCGGCGCGGCGGGGGCTGGCGCCGCTGTCGATGGCTGGACGACCGGTGGAGGCTCGGGGCGAGGCGCATCCTGGGCATGTGCGGCCGCGCCAACCAGCGCGAGCGCGATCGTGGCCATCCGGGTGCGGGTTGTCGCCATGGGCCTCATGAATCCGGAATGCTACGGATCGACCGATTGACGCGGCGGGCATGAAGGGCGCGCTGCGGCGATACTTCGCGCGTGCGTGTCCTGATC
>VERO01000393.1 GCA_018882625.1 Phycisphaerales bacterium
TGCTTCCAGGCGGGCTACCGGTTTGGCGACGCCGCGATGCGTCCGGCCAAGGTGGCCGTCACGCCCAAGGAGTCCTGAGCCGTGCCGACCTACGAGTACGCCTGCCGCGCATGCGGCCACGAGTTCGAGCAGTTCCAGTCGATCACCGCAGATCCTGTGCGCACGTGCCCCAAATGCGGCAAGCGCAAGGTCGAGCGCAAGATCGGCATCGGCGCGGGCGTGCTGTTCAGGGGCGGCGGCTTCTACGAGACCGACTACCGCAGCGACAGCTACTCGAAGGCCGAGAAGGCAGAGCGCGAGTCCGGCACCAAGGCCGGCAGCGGGTCGGGCGACGCGAAGGCAGGCGACGCCAGCGCGACCGGCACCAAGGCCGCCGGCGACCCCAAGGCCGTTACAGACGCCAAGGCCAAGGGCGAGACCAGCGCTGCTGGATCTGCCGCATCGGCCAAGGAACCCTCTTCCGGGACGGGCACTTCAAAGGCCGATGCGTCCGCAAAGGCAGACACCGGATCGAAGCCGCGCAAGAGCCACGCGCGCGAGGGCCGCGGCATCGGGAACATCCTCGCCTTGGGGCGAGGCGCCGGCAAGGGCGCCAAGGGCTCTGGGCCAGCAAAGGGCTCCACGCAAGGCCGGCCCGTCTCGCGTCCGCAGTCGCGCGGGCGGCGGCGCTGAGGCGACCGCCGGGCATCGCGGCCGGTGATGCCGCATCGCACGCCCACCGACCCATAGGATCGCCCTGATGGAGCACGGATTCCGCTCGCGCATCCTCGACCACCTCTCGCACGCCGGGTACCGGCCCTCCAAGCTGCGCGATGTGGAGCGGCAGATGCGCATCCGCGAGACGGAGTCCGCCGAGTGGCGCCGCATCGTCTCGGAGCTCTCGCACGAGGGCACCATCGAGATCGGCCGCGATGAGGTCGTGCGTCTCGCGCGGGCGGGCGACGAGGCCACAGGGAAGATCAAGCTGATGGCGCGCGGGGGAGGATGGTTCGTCCCGGACGTGCCCACGCGCGAGGGCGATCTCCGCATCAACGATGGCGCCACAGGCGATGCGGTGTCCGGGGACAGGGTCCGGGTGCGCATCACGCGGCGCGGCGCCGAGTGGGACAGCTCGCCGAATGCGGCGCCGACTGCGCGCGTGATCGAGGTGCTCTCGCGCGCACGCACGCGATTCCCGGGCACGCTGCGGCGCGATGGGCGCGAGTGGATCGTGGTGCCCGACGGCCGTGCGCTGCAGTCGGAGATCGTCGTGCGCGATCCGGGCGCGAAGGATGCGCGCGAGGGAGACAAGGTCGTCGTCGACATCATTAGGTTCCCCAGCGCCACGCATGCGGCTGAGGGCGTGATCACCGAGCGTCTTGGTGCCGCAGGCGAGGCCGACGTCGAGACCGCATCCACGATGCTCGCGTACGGCCTGCGCGGCGAGTTTCCCGAGCAGGCGCTGCAGGAAGCTGGCGATGCGGCACGCCGATACGCGGACTCGCCGGGCACGTTCGCCGAGGGCCGCGAGGATCTCCAGCACCAGTCGATCTTCACGATCGACCCGCCCGACGCGCGCGACTTCGACGATGCGATCAGCATCCGACACGACCACTCCGCGGGCACATGGGAGCTCGGAGTGCACATCGCCGACGTCAGCGCCTTCGTCACGCGCGGTAGTGCGCTCGATGCCGAGGCGCGTGCGCGCGGAAACAGCGCGTACCTCCCCCGACGCGTGGTGCCCATGCTGCCGGAGACGCTCAGCAATGGCGTGTGCTCGCTGCAGGAGGGCGTCGCGCGCCTGTGCAAGAGCGTGTGGATCAGCTTCGACGCCGAGGGCAACCCAACCGGCGAGCGGCTCGCCAACACGGTCATCCGCTCGCGCAAGCGCATGACCTAC
>VERO01000094.1 GCA_018882625.1 Phycisphaerales bacterium
GGGATGCGCTGGCCGGCGAGGTCGTGACTCGCTGGACCTTCAACGGTGCCTCTGGCACCACGAGTCCATCAGAGGGTTCAGGGACGGCATCGCTCGTAGGCGGGACGACCCAGACGTTCCCGGTGGGCAGCCCGACGGACAAGTTCGCGGAGGACTCCGCACAGAACCGGGCCTGGTCCATCGGTACGTTTCCGGCCAACTCAACTGGCAGCGGTACTCGCGGTGCCATGTGGCAGGTGGCGACTCCCGCCAACGCGGGAATCACGATCACGTGGTGCCAGAGGCACTCCGCCAGCTCGAGCCGGTGGACGAGGTTCGAGTACTCGCTTGACGGCACCACCTTCACGACCGCGGGCCTGCCCAACGAGGGGCTGTTCGAGGCGACGGCAGGTGCCGACCAGTGGGCCAATGACCGCAGCGTCGACCTTTCCAAGGTCGCAGGCGTCGCCGGCAACCCGAACTTCGCGTTCCGGATCGTGACCGTGTTCGCCCCAGGAACCCAGATCTACGCACCCACCGGACCGCCGTCCAACTACGCCACGATCGGCACCGTGCGCTTCGACCTCGTCACGGTCAGCGCGACGCACGTGCCGGGACCGGGCACTGCGTCACTGCTTGGCGCGGCCGCAATGGTCGTGCGCCGAAGGGCGCGGCCGCAGCCCAAGTGCCCGTGACACGCGCAGGGCCGGAGGGTGGCCGGTTCCGGGCCGCGGGCGAGCGCCTGTGGGCCCGGGACCGGCCACGGGCGGCGCGCGCAGGCACTGTCAGTGCACGCCGAGCAGCGTGAACGCGATCTCGGTGGCGATCAGCGCGATGATGATCCACTCGAGGATCTCGCTGCGGCGCTGGTGGTGCGCGTCGCGCAGCTTGCCGTAGATCGCCTCGAGGGCGTCGAGCTTGATGCGCACGCTCCGCTCCCAGTCATGGAGCCGCAGCCTGCGGTCGGCCGTGTCATGGATGCGCGCGAGGTGCTGGTCGCCATAGGTCTTGAGCGCGTTGCCGACGCTCTGCAGCAGTCCTGCGGCATCCACCTGCATGCGCGCGAGCCGCCGGGTCTGCCGGCGAACTCCGCCTCCCAGGATCGCAGGACGGTCGGTGCCCTCGAGGGTGATGTCATAGGCCTCCTGAAGCGAGCGGTCGAGGCTGTCGTCAAGGAACCTCAGCTCGAGCAGCTGGGTGTTCGCGAGCTCGAGCGCTGCGATGGTGGCCTCGGGATCCGGGTCGACGAGCAGGGCTGCGTTCCAGTCGATCACCGCGAGGTCACCGTTCCCGTAGGAGACCGAACCGGACGTGGCGTCGCTGACCTGCTCCTCGCTGAGCGAGGACGGCTCTGCCCGCAGGATCCGCGCGAGCAGGGGCCTGCCTAGGATGTCCGCCGTCAGGGCGGCTCCTGCAGGCATCGCTCCAAGCGATCGGATCACGAACACCGTGTAGTCCTCGATGGCATCCGCGGCGAGGGGGCGCGTGATGGCGGGTCCGAGCGATGTCATCAGGGCGCCGACCCTCTGGCGAGCATCGTCGCGAAGATCCCTCGGCGAGACGAGGGCGCTCGAGAGCTCCACAAGGCCCTCGAGGGCACCCTCGAGGGGAATCCGATAGGCAATGCTGACTGCCCCGAAGGCGTAGATGGTGACCCGGACCGGACCGGCCAGCGCATGCCCCGCGACCCGGATGGGTGGCGCATCCTGCTCGATCACAAGCGGCCTTGGCGTGATCTCCACGCCAGCGGGATTGCGCGCGCCGGTCGCCATGCCCGCCCGCGTGGCACCGGCCAGCCGCTCAGCGGCGTGAAGGTCCACCGAGTAGCCAAACTCCTGCGCGAACATCACGAGCGCGACACCGTCCCGGATCAGCAGTGAGTCGCCCACGCCTGTCACGGGCCGATCACCTCGACGGTGATCGAGCGCGTCTCTGCCGGCGCCACGCCACGCTCCCACGGACGGTGGTAGACGAAGGTCAGCGGACACGAGCCCGGCGCGCCCGCCGTGAACGTGAAGACCCACTCGGAAGGGCCGCCCACGCGGCCGTCCTTGGAGGTCTCCAGCTGCTGCGAGAACGCCAGCGGCAGCACATCGCACACGGGCGACGCGAGCTGCCACGTGAATCCTGTCCCGGCCGTGCCCGGCATCCGGATCATCACAGGCTGCCCGACTCGTGCCTGCACTTGGCTGGGCCACTGGCCCGCACGTGGGGCCACTGACACTGGCTCGGATGGCGAGCTGACCTGGCGTGGGGTTCCCTCGGGCTGTGGTGTCGCACGAGGCTGCGAGCATCCGGTCACGATCAGGCTGGTCACTGCAGCACCCGCGGCCACCGCGAGGTTGCCGCCGCGCACGGCTGCACACCACGGCCTCCGGGCGCAGGCCGCCCTTGGGGTCTCGGTGCGCGGCAGGTGCGTGTGCGCAGTGCACGTGTGGTGCGTGGGATGCATGGCGTCACGGTACCTGCGACCTATGCGACTCCGAAGGCTGGTCCTGCGACTCCACAAGCCCGAGCTCGATGGACTCGGTGATGGACCTGCCCAGGTCGTCGGTTCGGCTCTCGTGCCTGCCGAAGGTCGCGACCACGCTGGCGCGCCACCGTGACAGCCGCTCCTCGCGCAGCTTCACGGCTCGCGGATGCGTCGGGTGAAGGCCACGCACCTCGTCACCGGAGCCCTCGTCGATCAGCGCGAACACCAGGTGCCGGCCATGCCGCGCTGCGGCGAGCAGGAGGTGGATGTCGCCTTGCGCGCTCATCGGCCGCCACCCTGCATCCGCAAGGGCGTACCGCGCACGAGCCAGGTCATCGCATGCCACGGAGAGGGAAGCCCTCGACGCGTAGCGGAGCACCAGCTCATCTGGGGACGAGAGCTCTGCGCTGAGCGCGCTGCCCTCGACCAGCGTGGCCTGCACTCCGGCTTCGGCGAGGGTGCGCCGTGCGCCCGACACGATGCGCTCGATCCGTGCGGCGGTCTCCGCCGCTGTGCGCCACAGCACGCTCTCCAGGACGGCGTCAGGCGCATCATGCGACTGTGCGCTCTGGTGGGCCATCACTGAATCCTTCCCGGTATCCGTCCGGTCACCGCGATGGCGATGACCACCGCGGTCCACACCGGAAGCACGCCCACTCCCGGCAGCGCCTCGGCCACGAGCGCGACCAGCAGGAGCACAGGACGGCCAAGCACAGTCCAGAGCGCCAGGGCCGTGATGATGTCCAGGGGGATGCTTGCGGGGACACCCGCGATCGTCGAGTCAATGAGCCCTCCCGCAACGTCCGAGGCGGCAGCGATCAGCAGCGCTCCCGCAAGCTGCCATGGCGAGAACGACAAGGGCCTCGGATCGGCCTGGCCGGCACGATCAGCGGTCGCGAGATCGGGCGTCACGCGCATCGGTGCCGCACACTCGCGGCGTGCGGCTTCAGGCGGTGCGGCGTCCGGCGACGCGCGCTCAGGGTGAGTTGGATCGCTGTCCTGCGCCATTGCGGCTGCCCTCTGCGGACGCGGGGAACCTCGTCAGCATGAGCGCGATCCGTGCGCGCATCCGCTCGTCTCCCATGGCCATCGCCCGCTCTGCGGCAGCGCGTGCGCCAGCGGGATCGCCCGCCGCGAGTTTCGCGCGCATCAGCATCAGCCATGGATTCGGATCGAGCCCGCCGCTGAGTTCGGCGGATGCCTCAGCGGCACGGACCGCGAGGTTCAGGTCACGCTGCACCGGGTTGACGCGCGGATCCATCCAGAGGGTCGCCAGCGACGTCAGCTCGCGCGCGTCCTGCAGCCTGATCCACTCGTCGGTGGATGCGCGCATCGCCTCGGATGCGTCCCCTGTGAGCCCGGCCCGCAGCAGGATCACGATCTTGCGTGCAGCGAAGTCGCGCTCTCGGTGCGGATACACCTCGCTGATGCGCTTGACGCGGCTTGCCGCACGAGCAGGATCGGATTCAGAGAGCGTGACGAGGTCGTCGAGCTCGCTCGACTCCCTCCGGACGCCGGCAATGTCGCCAGGGCCGGTCCACGTGCCGGCGATGATGCGCACGATCACATGCTCGACTTCGGCTGGGGTGCACGCGGCGATCACCGTGCCAGTGGCGTCGGCGACGATCGTGGCAGGCGGCGATGGGATGCCGGTAAGCGAGAGGAGGCGCGAGAATGTGCCGTCAGGTGCGATGGCGATTGGATGCGTCAGCCGGCCGCCCAGCTTGCGCAGCGCGTCCCTGATCCGATCTTCGCTGAAGGCAGGCTGCGCCCTCGTGACGCCGATGACTGCCACTCCTTGGGACGCGAACTCCCGCGACAGTCTTGAGAGCCTGGGCAGGTAGCTGGTGGACTCGCTCGACCATGGTGCCCACACGTCGATGACCGTGAACCAAGGCGGTGGGGATGCGGCGGGTGCGGAGGGGATCCAGGTGCAGCCATCCAGCGCAGGAATGCTGGCAGGCGCCTGTGGCGCGGCGGGATCGCGAGCCGGTGGCGTGGCTGCGGGCTGTGGCGCGGCGGGATCGCGAGCCGGTGGCGCGGCTGCGGGCTGTGGCGCGGCGGGATCGCGAGCCGGTGGCGTGGCTGCGGGCGCGGCCGTGGGCGCCGGCGATCGTGCTGGAGGCACCGCATCGGCAACGCGGAATGCACAGACCAGCGAGAGAGCCACGATCAGGCTGGCGTGGTGCAGAGCCATCGACCCTCTACTGTACGGGGGTCCATGACGGCTCAGCGACTGAATGTGACCCCGATCGATGTCGGATACCTCGGCGTGCGTGGCGCCGGGGCGGCGTTTGCGGTGTCGCCAGGCGCTGCCGCAGATGCCACCGTCCTCGTCGAGACCGGACCCGCCGTGTGCCTGGCGAACCTCGACGCGGGGCTTCGGTCGGTGCGCATCGCGCCCGAGGCGATCCGTCATGTGCTCGTGACGCACGTGCACCTTGACCATGCGGGAGCGGCGGGCCACTTCGCGGCTCGTGGCGCCCATGTGTGGGTGCATCCGCGCGGTGCGCGCCACCTCATTGATCCTGAGCGTCTCGTCGCAGTGACGCGCGCCGTGCACGGCTCTCGGTTCGAGCTCGAGTACGGGATGCCGATGCCGATCGCCGCCTCGCAGGTGCATGCGGTTGGCGATGGCGATCGCGTCATGGAGGCGTTCGACGCGCAGGCGATCGCCACGCCGGGGCACGCGAAGCACCATCATGCGTGGGTGATGCGCGATGCGGTGCGCGCGCATGTGTTCACGGGTGACGTCACGGGCATCCTGCTCCCGCAGGGCACTGCGGCGACGCGATTCCTCGCGGTGCCGATGCCGCCCTCGGACATGGACGCGGTCGCGTGGCGCGCGTCGATCGATCGTCTTGAGGCGCTTGTCGACGCAGAGGAGGGCGGCGGCCGCACGGTCACGCTGTGGCTGACGCATGGCGGTGCGGCGTCCAATGCACGCGCGCACCTTCGCGAGCTGCGCGAGCGACTCGACGAGGAGCACGCGCTGTGCGAGTCACTCTGCCGTGAGGGTCTCGTGCCGGACGGCATGCCGGGCCCGGCCGCGATCGACCGCTACTCGGCATGGCTGTGGCCGAGGGCCGATGCGGCAGGAGTGCGTCCGGAGGACCGGGCCGCGTTTCTCGGCGCAGCGTTCATGCGGATGAACCTGGCGGGTGTCGCGCAGGAGATTGCGCGGTAGATTTCGCCGCATGCCGGGTGAGCGCACGCCGGGTGAACTTGATTCGACGCTGCTGATCCGTGGCCAGCTCGGGTGGCAGCCCGTGCGTGGGCGGTCCCCGTCTGGGCAGTCGAGTGAGCCGCGCCTTGGGGATCTCGTCGGCGAGTGGCGCCTCATCGAGGTCATCGGCCGTGGCGCGTTCGGCACCGTGTACCGCGCGACGCGGCCCCTGGCTCCCGGATCCGAGCGCACGCGCGAGGGCGCCGTGAAGGTGCTCACGCGCCAGGACGCCTCCGGAGCCGTGGTCGCGCGATTCGATGCCGAGCGTGCGCTGCTCGCGCGGCTCTCGCACCCGTGCATCGCGCAGCTGCTGGACGCGGGCCACACGGCAGCAGGCGCCCCGTGGGTGGCGATGAGCCTCGTGCGGGGCGATCCGATCGACATCGCATGCGACCAGGCCCGTGCGGGTGTGCGTACACGGGTGCGCCTTCTTGCGCTCGTGTGCGATGCGGTGGCGGCGGCGCACCGGGTGGGCATCGTGCACCGCGACCTCAAGCCGGGCAACATCCTGGTGGACTGGAGCGATGCCACGAGCCCCAGGCCGGTGATCATCGACTTCGGGGTCGCCAAGTCGCTCAACCCTCTGGAGGAGCTTGACTGCGCCACGCGCGACGGGTCGATTGTGGGGACCGTGGAGTACATCAGCCCGGAGGCCGCGGCGCTCGGGTCATCGCTGGTCGACACGCGCTCGGACGTCTACTCGCTTGGCGTGATCGCCGCGGTGCTGCTCGGCGGCAGCCTGCCGGTAGCCATGGATCGACGCCAGAGTCCAAGCCAGATGCTGCGGCGCGTGCGCGAGCAGCCGCCGGCGCGGCTCACTGAGATCGCGATGCGCGCGGGCAAGGGCGGGGATTGGGTGCAGCGGCTGGCGGGTGGCCTCGAGTGGATCGTGCACCGCGCGCTCGAGAAGGATCCGGACCGGCGGTACGAGAGCGCAGCCGCGCTGGCCGAGGACCTGCGGAGGTGGCTCGACAGCCTGCCGGTCGTCGCGGCGCCGCCGTCGGCGATCTATCCCGTGATGATGTGGGCGCGCCGCAACCGGGGGGCGGCTGCGGGGATCGCGGTCGCCGCGGCAGGGCTCGTCGCGTCGGCGCTCTGGGCGGGTTGGGTGGCGCGGGAGCGCGGCATCGCGGCGGAGCAGGTGCGTGCGGCGCTGGCGCGCGAGCAGGCCACGCTCGTGCAGACGCAGGAGCGCTACGCGCGGTTCCGTGCGAAGCTCGCGCCGGTTCTGCAGCGCTTTGGGTTCGGCGAGCGCTCGGGGGACAGCCTCGAGCTCAACGCGGCGCTGCTCGAGGTGCACGAGGAGGTCTTCGGCCCCGAGGCGCCGGAGACAAGCTCGCTGCGGCGCCGGTACGCCAATGCGCTGCGCAGGGTGGGTCGTCCAAGCGAGGCACTGCCGCATCACTGGCTGCTGATGGACATGGCCGAGCGGAGCCTCGGCCCCTCGCACCGGTCGACGCTGCTCGTCAAGGCGGACCTTGCGCAGACCATGCGTGACCTCTCGATGGGCACGGAGATGGTGGAGCTGCTCGAGCCTGTGGTGGCTGCGCACGACGAGGCCGGGCCGCAGTCGGATCCCAACCAGTATGCGCGCGGCCTTCTCGCGTGGGGCCACGCAATCGGCGGCGATGGTGCGCGCGCGACGAGGACCGTGCGTGAGGCGATCGAGTGGATCGCCCGGGGGCCGCGTGCGGGCGGGGTGGACGAGGCCATCATGCGCGGGTTCCTCGCGGACCGCCTGCGCGCGCAGGATCCGGGCATCGCTGCGCAGACCTACCAGGAGATCTCCGCACCCGGCCGCTACCCGCTTGGCGATTCGCTTTCGGACCGCGCATGGCGCGCGGCATGGCGCGGGGAGTGGGTGGCGTGGCGGCTGGGCGAGGGGGCTCTGGACGCGGCGGAGCGCGACTGCCTGCGCGCCGAGCTTGCCGACTGCCTCGAGGCGCTCCGTCGCGACGGGACTCCCGTCAACGAGCGCATCGAGCGCTTTGCGCGCGTGCTCGCGGATTCATGAGCGCGAACTCGTGCGCGGCGGCGCGCGTCAGACCGACGCGGCCATCTTCTCTGCCTTCTTGCGTGCGTCGTCGAGCGAGCCGACGTACATGAACGCGCTCTCGGGCAGGTCGTCGCCTTCGCCGTTGCAGATGCGCTCGAAGCTGTCGATCGTGTCCTCGAGCGAGCACGTGACGCCGGGGAAGCCGGTGAAGACCTCGGCGACGTAGAAGGGCTGCGAGAGGAAGCGCTCGATCTTGCGCGCGCGGGCGACGGTGAGCTTGTCCTCCTCGGAGAGCTCATCGACGCCGAGGATCGCGATGATGTCCTGGAGGTCCTTGTAGCGCTGCAGGATGTTCTGCACGCGGCGCGCGCAGCGGTAGTGGCGGTCGCCGACGATCTGCGGGTCGAGGATGCGGCTCGTCGACGACAGCGGATC
>VERO01000095.1 GCA_018882625.1 Phycisphaerales bacterium
CGGGCTCGGCGTCGGCAGCACGATCACCATCGGCTCCGCCTCGAACAGCGTGCCCGTCGAGATCGTCGGCGTGGTGGGCGCCGCGGGCCTTGACGTGGCCACGCAGTTCTTCGGAATCCGCAGCCTGTACTCGGAGCACGCCGTGAGCTGCATCTTCATGGACTTCGATGCCGTCGCGCGCCACTTCGGCTCGCGCGAGTCGTACATCGTGCAGATGCAGCTGCCCGACAGCGTGACCGACGCTCAGGAGGCTGCGCTCGCGACCGCGGTCGAGGATGCCGTGCCTGGCGCGGTCTTCGCATCGGGACGTCAGATCCGGCAGGAGATCGCGCGCATCGGGCGGATCATGCTTGGCGTCTCGAGCGGCGTCGCGTGCGGGGCGCTCGGGCTCGCGTGCATTGCCGCGGCGAGCGTAATTGCCGCTGGAGTCGCCGGGCGCGCGCAGGAGTTCGGGATCATCCAGGCCGTGGGCGGCTCTCGCTCCACGGTGGTGCGGATGGTCTGCGGGGAGGCGCTGCTCATCGGGATCGCTGCCTCCATCGTTGGCGCCGGATTCGGGATGCACCTCGCGTGGATGGGCACCAGGATGTACCGGGAGCTCGCGGGGCTCGAGCTGGTGTACGCCGTGCAGCCGGACATCATCGCGCTTGGCGCGCTCGCGGTGACCTCCGCGGCGATCGCGGCATCATGGCCGGCGGGGCGGCGCACCGCGGCGCGGCCCATCCGCGAGCTGCTCGCGGCGGCGAAGGCGTGATACCACCTACCCTTCACCGGTCGTGAGCGCGACCTTCGAGCTCTGCAGCCCGTTCAAGCCAGCCGGCGACCAGCCGGAGGCGATCGACCAGCTCGTGCGCGGCATCGAAGCCGGAGACCGCTGGCAGACGCTGCTTGGCGCGACCGGCACCGGGAAGACCTTCACGATGGCAAGCGTCATCGCGCGCACGGGCCGGCCCGCGCTCATCATGAGCCACAACAAGACGCTCGCCGCGCAGCTGTTCGAGGAGATGCGCGAGCTCTTCCCGCGCCATGCGGTGAGCTACTTCGTCTCCTACTACGACTACTACCAGCCCGAGGCCTACATCCCGCAGCGCGACATCTACATCGAGAAGGATGCCTCGCGGAACCAGGACCTTGACCGGCTGCGCCTGGCGGCGACGAGCAACCTGCTCAGCAGGCCCGACACCATTGTGGTGGCGAGCGTCTCCTGCATCTACGGCCTCGGATCTCCTGAGGAGTACCGCAACCGCGTCGCCGTCATCGAGCGCGGCGCGCCGCTCGACCGCCGACGCTTCCTTCTTGCGCTCGCCGGCATGCAGTACTCGCGCAACGAGACTGCACCCGAGCGCGGGCGGTACCGGATCCGAGGCGACTGCATCGAGGTATGGCCGGCGTCGGAGTCGCACGCGATCCGCATCGAGCTCTTCGGGAACGAGGTCGACCGCATCGAGCGCTTCGATCCGATCTCAGGCGAGGTGCTTGCGTCCGAGTCGCGCGTCTACATCTTCCCCGCCGTGCACCACATGATGCCGGAGGACCAGATGCAGCGGGCGCTCGAGTCGATCCGTGCGGAACTGAAGGAGCAGGTGCTCGCGCTGCAGTCCCAGGGCAAGCTGCTTGAAGCGCAGCGGCTGCTCGGGCGCACCAACTACGACCTCGAGCTGCTGACCGAGACCGGCATGTGCCCGGGCATCGAGAACTACTCGCGCCACATGGACGGCCGCCCCGCGGGCGCGCGCGGCTACTGCCTGATGGACTACTTCCGCCAGGTGCCCGGATGCGACCCTGACGGGTGGATCATGTTCGTGGACGAGAGCCACGTCACGATCCCGCAGATCCGCGGCATGCACCACGGTGACCGCCGGCGCAAGGAGACGCTGATCGAGCATGGGTTCCGGCTGCCGAGCGCGCTCGACAACCGCCCGCTCCGCTTTGACGAGTGGGAGGAGATTGCCCCGCAGGTGGTGTTCGTGAGCGCCACGCCCAGCCCGTACGAGCTTGACAAGTGCGGCGGAGTGGTCGCAGAGCAGGTGATCCGGCCCACTGGCCTCGTGGACCCGCCCATCACCGTGCGCCCTGCGCGTGGGCAGGTGCCGGACCTGGTGCAGGAGGTGAAGGACGTCGCTGCAGGCGGCCAGCGCATCCTCGTGACCGCGCTCACCAAGCGGCTCTGCGAGGAACTCACCAACTACCTGCACAAGTCCGGTGTGCGCGTGCGGTACCTGCACAGCGAGATCGAGACGCTCGAGCGGCTCGAGATCCTGCGCGACCTTCGCGAGGGGACGTTCGACTGCCTGGTCGGGGTCAACCTGCTGCGCGAGGGACTCGACCTCCCTGAAGTCGCGCTGGTGGCGATCCTTGATGCCGACAGCCAGGGATTCCTCCGTAGCCGGTCGAGCCTGATCCAGACGATGGGACGCGCCGCGCGCAACGCGAGCTCGCGGTGCATCCTGTATGCCGACACGATGACGCCGGAGATGCAGGCCGCGATCGACGAGGTCGAGCGCCGCCGCGAGAAGCAGATCGCCCACAACGCGGAGCACGGGATCGTGCCGCGCACCGTCGTGCGCGCCGTGCGCCGCGGCATCGAGGACGAGATTGCGGCAGGCCAGGTGCCTCGAAGCGAGCGCATCGCGAGCGCGCCTGCGCCGAATCCAGTTGGGCGCGACGAGCTTGCCGATGCGCTCGAGGCGGAGATGCTTGAGGCAGCGGCGGCGCTCGAGTTCGAGAAGGCCGCGGAGCTGCGCGATGAGCTCAAGCGAGTGAGGGCGATGCCTGATGGGCCCGTGCTGCCGAAGAGGCCCACGCGCGGGGAGCGCGAGACTGCGCCGCCGGGCTCGCCCGGCACGCGTGCACGGCGCGGCAAGGGCAAGCCGGGCTAGCGGCAACCCGCCGAGGAACGGAGATTGACGGATGCCGCGACGAGCGCGTCAGCTGCCGCGCAGCCTGATGCGCTGGCTCATCGACGACACGGTCCGGTCATCGTCGATGGTCACCGAGCCGTCATTCCCGCCACGCCACCATCCCGCGGCCTCCTGGCCGGCGGGTCGTGGCCGCGCCAGCGACGGACGAACCCGAACTGCCGTTGACGCCCCCGAGCGCTGCAGCACCGGTGCGGTCAGGATGGGGGGGGCGACGGCGGTTGGCATCCAGGGTCTCGGCAGGAACATTCGGACGGCGCAGGCGTTCGGACGCACATTTCCCGCGCCGAATCGGGTCAGTGTCCCAACTCCCCCGGCCCAAATCCACGCAATTCTGCGGGAACTGGGCGCCGATCCGCCCCGCTGCGCCGGATTTGCCCAATAATCACGGTCTATGCCCCCGACGCGACCCGCGAAGCAGCGCAGCTCCACCGGGACTCGTGCCGCCACCGCTGCCACGGCCGGCACAGCGCGCAATCGCGCCGCGAAGGCTGCAGCGCGCGCCGAGGACACGACCCGGCCCCCGTCGCCACCGGTGTCCGGCTCCGCGTCCACGACTGCACGCGTGGCGCCTGCCTCGCGGGTAGATCCGGCGCGAGCGATCCGTGTGCGCGGTGCGCGCGAGCACAACCTCAAGTCGGTGCACGTGGACATCCCGCGCGACGAGCTGGTGGTGATCACGGGCGTGTCGGGCAGCGGCAAGAGCTCGCTCGCCTTCGACACGATCTTCGCGGAAGGACAGCGCAAGTACATGGAGAGCCTCTCCGCGTACGCACGCCAGTTCCTCGACCAGATGAAGAAGCCCGACATCGACTCGGTCGACGGGCTTCCCCCGACGATCGCCATCGAGCAGCGCGGAGGCGGCCACACCCCACGCTCGACCGTGGCCACCACCACGGAGATCTACGACTACCTGAGGCTCCTGTGGGCGCGATGCGGTCAGCCGCAGTGCTGGCACCGGGACGACTCGGGGCACGCGTGCGGAAGGCCGATCGCGGCCACTCCCCCGTCGCAGATCGTCGATGCGCTCGTCACCGGAGCCGCCGGCAGGCGCGCGATGATCTGCGCGCCCGTCGTGCGCGGGAAGAAGGGATTCCACAAGGACGTGCTCGAGGATCTGCAGCGCGGCGGGTTCGTGCGTGCGCGCGTCAATGGGAACGTGGTTGACCTTCGCGATGCGCTCAAGGCCGGAGGCGAGAACCCGCTCGGCCTGGGCCGCTACGAGATGCACGACATCGAGGCGGTCGTGGACCGCATCGCCATCGCCCCCGAGGACCGGCAGCGCATCGCGGAAAGCGTGGAGACTGCGCTGAAGGCAGGCCACGGCTCGATGCTCGCGCTCATCGAGCAGGATGGCGGGTCATGGGAGGAGCGGCGGTTCAGCGAGCGCTTCGCGTGCCCAGACCACCCGCAGTGCTCCATCGACGAGCTCGAGCCTCGGCTCTTCTCGTTCAACAGCCCGCATGGCGCATGTCCATCGTGCGGCGGCCTCGGAAGCATCGACGCATTCGACGAGGCGCTGGTCGTGCCCGACCCGTCGCTCGGGGTCGCCGAGGGCGCGATCGAGCCCTGGCGCCGCAACGGGCGCCGCATGAACATCTGGTACGCGCGGCAGCTGCGCAACTTCTGCGCGGCGACCGGCACGGATCCCGCGACCCCCTTCAAGTCGCTCGCGCCCAAGCTGCGCCGCATCCTGATGCACGGCACCGAGGATGAGGGACTCAAGGTAGGCACCAAGCGGTTCGACTTCGAGGGCGTGATGCCGAACCTGCGGCGCCGCTTCGACGAGACCGAGTCGCAGCTCGTGAAGGAGCGGCTCCACGGCTACATGAGCAACGCCCCGTGCACCGCATGCCATGGCGCGAGGCTGAGGCCCGAGTCGCTCGCGGTCGCCGTACGCGGCGCGGGACGGGACCTGAGCATCGCCGAGGCGACGAGGCTGCCGATCGAGCGTGCCGCCGAGTTCTTCGGTGCCCTCGAGCTCGGAGCCGAGCAGCGCATGATTGCGGCGCCGATCATGAAGGAGATCGATGCGAGGCTGGGATTCCTGGCATCGGTCGGCCTCGGCTACCTCACGCTCGACCGCCAGAGCGGCACCCTCTCCGGAGGCGAGGCGCAGCGCATCAGGCTCGCCACGCAGGTCGGCTCGGGGCTGGTGGGCACCTGCTACGTGCTCGACGAGCCCACCATCGGCCTGCACCAGCGCGACAACGACCGCCTGGTGGCGACGCTGCGCAGGCTCGCCGACATCGGCAACACCGTCCTTGTCGTGGAGCACGACGAGGACATGATCCGCGCCGCTGACCACGTGGTGGATGTGGGCCCGGGACCGGGCCGACATGGCGGCACCATCGTGGCGCAAGGCACAGTCCCGGAGCTGTGCGCCAATCCCGCGTCGCTGACCGGCCGCTACCTCTCTGGCGCAGCCCGGATCGATGTGCCAGGATCCCGCCGGCCCATGAGCCTGACGCGGTCGGTCACGGTGAAGGGCGCACGGGAGAACAACCTCAAGGGCATCGACGTGGCCTTCCCGCTCGGGGGCCTCGTGTGCGTCACCGGAGTCTCGGGCAGCGGCAAGAGCACGCTCGTCACCGAGATCCTGCTCAAGGGCGCGCAGCGCGAGGTCAGCGGCATGCGCACGTCGCCTGGCGCGCACGAGCGCATCACAGGCCTCAAGTCCATCGACCGCGTGATCGAGGTGGACCAGTCGCCCATCGGTCGGACGCCGCGGTCCAACCCGGCCACCTACACGGGCATCTTCGACGAGATCCGGGCCGTGTACGCGAAGGTGCCCGAGGCGCGGATCCGCGGATACGAGCCTGGGCGATTCTCCTTCAACGTCAAGGGCGGACGGTGCGAGGGCTGCCAGGGCACCGGGGTGAAGCGCATCGAGATGCACTTCCTGCCCGACGTCTTCGTGCCCTGCGAGGCGTGCGCCGGCAAGCGCTACAACCGCGAGACGCTCGAGATCCGCTACCGCGGCCGCACGATCTCCGTGGTGCTCGACATGACCGTGGAGGACGCGCGCGCGTTCTTCGAGGCGCACGGCCGGGTGGAGCGCATGCTCGGGTGCCTCGTCGATGTCGGGCTCGGGTACATGCAGCTCGGGCAGGCGTCGACGACGATGTCCGGCGGCGAGGCGCAGCGCGTCAAGCTCGCCAGCGAGCTGGGCCAGGCTGGCGGGTCCCACACCCTCTACATCCTCGACGAGCCGACCACAGGGCTGCACTTCGACGACGTCAGGCGGCTCCTGTCCGTGCTCGCACGCCTCGCGGCCGCGGGCCACACGCTGGTCGTGATCGAGCACAACCTCGACGTGATCAAGTGCGCAGACTGGATCGTGGACCTCGGACCCGAGGGCGGCGAGCGCGGCGGCACGCTCGTCGCCAGCGGAACCCCCGAGGACGTGGCGCGCAACCCCGCGAGCCACACCGGCCGCTACCTCGCCCGGATGCTGGGCACGTGACAGGACCGGCATTGCCGCGCGCCTGCTGCGTGGCCCGACGGCTCCCGCGCATGCCCGCCGCGCCAGTGCAGGCGGCCAGCTGCCCTACGATCTGGGCATGGCTGACGCCGACTACAGGCTCGCGCTGCGGGTGATGACGATGCCGCGGGACACCAACCACAGCGGCACCGTCTTCGGCGGCGTCATCATGAGCATGATCGACCAGGCTGCCTACGTGCAGGCCCGGTCGCACGGGCTGCACCGGTGGGTCACGGTCGCGATGGAGAAGATCGAGTTCCACGCGCCGGTGTTCACGGGCGAGCTCGTCACCCTGCGCACGCGCACTGTGCGGTCGGGACGCACCAGCGTCACCGTGCACGTGGTCGTCGATGCGGAACGCGTCGCGACAGGCGATGTCGCGCGGGTGACCGAGGCCACCGTCACGATGGTGTCCGTGGATGCGTCGCGCCGGCCCATCCCCTTCGATTCGCCGGTGACGCTCACCGACCTGACGGGCTCGGAGCGGGGATGAGCGCCCGGCGCGCCGCTGTGCTGGTCTCCGGATCGGGCCGCACGGCGCTGAACCTTCACGCCGCATCGTGCGCCGGGCGCATGCCTGCCGACATCGCACTCGTCATCGCGCACCGCGAGGGCATCCCTGCGGTGGCGCGCTGCCGCGAGGCGGGCATGCCCGTGGAGATCGTGCCGGGCGCGGCCGGCGACGCCACGAGCGACGCGCTGGACGAGGCACTCGTGCGCGCGGGCGCGGATCTGGTGCTGCTCGCCGGGTACCTGCGCCTGTTCCGCGTCGGGCCGTGGGCAGGTCGCACGCTGAATGTGCACCCCGCCCTGCTCCCGCACTTTGGCGGCTCCGGCATGCACGGCCGGCGTGTGCACGAGGCCGTGATCGCGTCTGGCGCGCGGGAGTCCGGCTGCACCGTGCATGTCGTGGATGACCTCTACGACCACGGCCGGATCGTGGTGCAGCGCCGGTGCCCTGTGCTGACGGGCGACACGCCCGAGTCGCTCTCCGTGCGCGTCATGGAGCAGGAGTCGATCGCCTATCCGGATGCCGTCACGATCTGGAGCGCGCGGCAATGACTCGCATGCTCGCCGTCCTGCAGGGCCAGCCCACCAACGGCACGCCACTGTGGGCGCCGCTCGTCGTGGGCGCGCTTGTCCCATGCCTCGCGCTGGCGGCCGAGCCATCTTCCGCTGCGGATCCGATCGCCTGCGCGAGCGCTCACGCGCAGTCCGGGGATGCGCCCGTGCGGGCGATCGCTCCCTCGCGCGGCGAGCTCGAGCTGCGGCTGCCCAAGCTGGTCGGCGACGGCAAGCTCGCGGAGGCGCGCGCGCTCGTCGACGCCTACCTGCAGGCCCATCCCCGCGACGACGGCATCCTCTTCGATGCCGCGCGCGTAGCGTCACGTCAGCGCGACCTACGAGCCGCGGCCGCGTACGCGATCCGCGCGCTGCGCGCCGGGTGGCGCGACGACGCCGCGCTCGACGGTCACCCGGACCTCGAGCCGCTCCGCACGCACGAGTCGTGGGCGCAGGTGATGTCGGTCAGGCGCGAGATGCGTCCTGCAGGCGGCGTGCCCGACTGGTCGAACCCGATCGGGCCCGCGCCGGGCGTCTCCGGCAGCCCATCATCCCCTGCAGGCCCAGCTGCAGGCAGCGACCGCATCGCCTCCGCCGCGCTCGAGCGCTGGCTCGAGAGGTTCGGCGCGGAACGCTACCGCAT
>VERO01000096.1 GCA_018882625.1 Phycisphaerales bacterium
CTTCCATGGTGAGTGCGGTGCGGCTCGATGCGACTGCGAGATACGACGCGGCCGCGCCGATCCCGCCGCCGATGCCGCCGAGCAGCAGCGCCTCGCACACGACCAGCATGGCCAGGTGCCGTCCGCGGAAGCCCAGCGTCTGGAGCACGCTGAGGTCACGCTCGCGGCCTCGCATCGAGAGCACGATCGCATTGCCCACGAGCGCGAAGATCGCCACGAGGGCCGCGATGCCGAGCGCCTGCGCAAAGCGCACCAGCGCAATCACGTCGCCCGCCGCCCGCGCCACGTGCGCAGTCTCGGCCCGCGTGGTGGTGGGCGACTGGTCGTTCGCGAAGAGCGCGTCGATCGACTGCGCCACCTGATCGAGCTGGCCGGAGTCGCTGACGCGCACGTCGAACTGCGTGACGATGCCGCCGGTGCCCCCACGCTGCGCCTGCTCCTGCAGGAACGCCAGGTGCACAAACGCGCTGCTGAGGTCCTGCGGCGCGTCGCTCTCGACGATGCCGGCGACATAGGTGTCGATGCCCGCGGCCGTGAACCGGTCGCCGGGCCTGAGGCGGCGCCGCTCGGCAAGCTCGCGGCCGATGAGCGCGGCATCGCCGCGCCGCTGCCATTCCGCGAGCGCGTCCGGGGATGCGCGCAGCGTGCGCGTCGTGGCCGCCTCGGCCAGCGACTCGGCGGGCACGCCGCGGTAGGTCACCACATCGAGCGATGCGCGGCAGTTGGAGACCACGATCTTCACGGGCACTGCGCTCGCGACTCCGGGCACGCGCCGGATCTGCTCCACGTAGTGCTGCGGCAGCTGGCTCGTGAAGGGGCAGAAGCGGTTCTGCCGGTAGACGATCAGCGACGTCTCGCCGGCGGCGCGTCCGGTCGCGCGCTCGACGCCCACGCGCATCGCATCGACCGTGCAGAAGAGGAAGACGGCAACGGCCACACCAGCCACGACGATCGCGCTGCGCACGCGGCGCCGCAAGAGCCCGCGCCATGCGAGCGCGCACATGCCCGAGAGTGTCGGTGCGAGCCGGCTCATCGCGGCGCCTCCGCCTCGGCGCGGTGCGCCTGCGCTGGCGTGAGTCCCTGCACGCGGTCCTCGGCCAGGCGGCCCTTGTCGAGCCGGACGATCCGCTCGGCACGCTCGGCGGTGGCGGGATCGTGCGTGACCATCACGATCGTCTGGCCCATGTCGCGGTGCAGGCGCCCGAGCAGGTCCATGATGGCGGCAGCCGCCGTGCGGTCGAGGTCTCCGGTCGGCTCGTCCGCGAGCAGCAGGGCAGGCCGCGTCACGATCGCCCGTGCGATGGCGACGCGCTGCTCCTGGCCTCCAGAGAGCTGGCGCGGGAAGTGCGCATGGCGGTCTGCGATGCCCACGGCCTCGAGCGCCTCGCTGACGCGGCGGTGCCTCTCGCGGCGGCTGATGGGCTGCAGGTAGAGCGGAAGCTCCACGTTCTCGTACGCGGTGAGCACCGGCACGAGGTGGTAGAGCTGGAAGACGTACCCCACGCTGGCCGAGCGCCACTGGGCGAGCGCGCCCGGCGAGAGGCCGCCGAGCTCCCTGCCATCCACGAGCAGGTGCCCGCTCGTGGGCGAGTCGATGCCCGCGAGCAGGTTCAGCAGCGTGGTCTTGCCCGATCCCGAGGGACCCATGAGCGCCACGAACGAACCGCGCGCAATCTCGAGGTCGATCGACTCGAGCACGCGCACAGTCTCGCCGCCACGCGCGTAGTGCTTCTCGAGGTGCACGCAGCGGATGATCGGTTCAGTGGCCATGGTGGCCTCCTTCCGCGGCGCGTACGCGCACGGTGCGGCCTGCATGTGCCGATGCGGATGGCGCGACGAGGTCGCCGGGCCGAAGGCCATCGATCGCGACGGTCCAGCCAGTGCCGTCATCGGCCGGCGCCAGCGTCACGGTGCGCACCTCGACGGTGCCGATGCCGTCGCGCACGCCGGAGATGACGGGAATCTGCGCCACACGCAGGCCGTCGTCGCGCGTGGATGCCCCGACGCACGCGCTCTCGGGCACCACCACTTCCGATCGCGCAGAACCGCCGCCTGCGGCAGGCGCTGATGATCCGCCGGCAGATGCCGCACCCGTGCGGATGCGCACGCGCGCGAGCATGTCGGGGAAGAGTCCCTCAGGCGGGTCCTCGAGGAGCACCTTCGCCTGCACGGTGTTCTTGGCGATGTCGGCCTGCTGCACCAGCCGCACGATGCGGCCCGGCACGGTGCGGCCCGGCAGCGCGTCGACCTGCACCTCGGCGCGCTGGCCGGGCGCAAGGCGGCCCGCGTCCGCGAGCGGCACGTCCGTGCGCACCTGCAGCGACGCGGGATCGAACAGCTGCACGACGCCGGCAGTCTCCGCATCCATGCCCACGAAGCTGCCGGGTGCCGCCAGGCGCGCCATCACGAGTCCGGCCGATGGCGCGCGCACCAGCGTGCGCTCGAGCGCAAGCGCCGCGTCGTCGCGCATCGCCTTCGCCTGGTCGCATGCGGCCGAGGCGCCCTGCACCTTGAGGTCCAGGCGCGCCACCTCGCCCGCGCTGACGGCGCCCGACGCCAGCAGCTTCGCCTTGCGCCCGAGCTCATCCTGCATCGCATCGCGCTCGGCCTGGCGCATCCGCAGCTCCGCGTCGGCGCGCGAGAGCATGATGCGGAACTGGTCATCGACCAGGCGCGCCACGACCTGCCCCGCATCCACGCGGTCGCCCTCGAGCACCAGCACCTCGCGCACGATTCCGGGCACGAGAGCGCTGGCGGTGACCGGGAATGGGGCGGGCTCGATCCAGCCTGGCGCTTGGACCACCGGACCTGTCGCCGCAGCGGGGCCCGCAGCGCGCGTAGGCGCACCTGTCGCACCGCCCGCATCCGAGGCCGCACCCTGCAGCGCCACCGGCCGGACGATCACCGCCGTCGCATTGACCGCAGGAAGCGGCGCCCATGCGCGCCAGCTCGCCCACGCGAGCAGGCCTGCAGCGGACGCCATGACGGCTGCCGGAAGGAGCACGCGCGAGGCGATCCTCCTGCCCGGCATCGGGATGCTGTGCGGGGCGACGCTCATGGCGACGCCTCCAGCGGGAGGAACCCGCTCGCCTGCGCGAGCTCGATCCGCACCATCCGGCGCTCGCGCTCCATGTCCGCGAGCTCGAGCCGCGCATGGTTGAGGCCATGCTCGACGTTCAGCGCGCTCGCGCGCGATCCCTCGCCCGCATCGACCGCGGCGCGTGCACGCTCAAGCGAGTCGACGCCGGGGGCCACGACCCCGGACATCGTCATGTCCCTGCGCTCGTCTGCCGCGCGCGCCCTCGAAAGCGCAGTGCGCAGCTGCACGACAGCAGCCTGACGGATGCGCTCGGCATCGAGCGATGCGGCTCGCACCTCGGCGGCGGCGCGGGCGATGCGTGCGCTGCCGTCATTGAAGATCGGCAGCTCGACGTTCGCGCTGAACATGACAGCCTCCATGCGCTCCATGTCGCGGTCGTACCCGGCGCCAAGCTGGATCTGGCGGAGCCGGGTTCGCCGTGCCACGCCGAGCGAGGACTCCGCGGCCCGCAGTCGAGCCTGCGCCGCACGCACGTCGAGACGGTTCGCCGCAAGCGCATCGAGCAGCTGCTCCTCGCGGCCAAGGGGAAGGTGGATGGCCGCGATCGCAGCGGCATCCGGCTCGCCGGTCCTCCACGCGAGCGATGCCTCGGCGCGGCCCATCATGGCCATGAGACCGAGCCGCGCGGCATCACGCGCCTCGCGCGCGTTTGAGGCGCGGTGGTGCGCATCGGAGTACTCGGCGGTGGCCTCCTGCAGCATCGAGAGGTCAGCCTCGCCGACGCTCACCTGATCCCTCACGATGGCGACAAGCTGCTCGGTGATGCGCTCGTCATGCTCTGCATGCGCGAGCTCCTCGTCGCGCAGCTGAACCTCATGCCACATCGCGCGTGCCTTCGCGGCCATCGACACCGCCTGCGCCCCAAGGTCGAGCAGCATGGCGGCGTAGGTGTCGCGCGCGACGGCGCTCCGCGCAGGCCGCGTCCAGAGCTCGTCGATCTGCCCCATCACCATGGCGAGCACCGGCACGGCGCTCATGGAGTCGAGCGGGACGCCAGACGCGAAGTTCAGCATCGGGTTCATCGGCGCGGACATGTCGATGGCCTCGTGGCGCATCGACTCGGCCTTGGCGATCATGCGCGCGAGATCGGGACTGCGCTCGAGCGCGAGGCGCACGGCCTCGCGCTCGTCGAGGGGATCCGGAACAGGCTCGGCGGCCGCGGCGCGCAGCGCCTCCGCGGTCGCGGGCTCGCCACCCGCCGCCCACGAGGGCACGATGCCGGTGCCGCGCGAGATGTCCGGGGACAGGCTGTCCGCGAGAGGCATCGGCTCGCTGGCGCAGCCCGCGACAGCCAAGATGCATGCGGCGGAAGCGAGCGCGCAGGTGTATCGGGAATGGATCACGCGTGAATCTCCTGATGCGATGGACACAGCAGCCCGCGCGGGAACGTCCCGCGCAGGGCCAGGCCTCACATCAGGATTCACTCGGTCCAGCGGCTGAGCTGGGCGCATCGCTCTGCGGCGTGCGCGCATGGCCATGGGCCAATGGCCCATGGTGCGCCGCGTTCGCCGCCGGGCGGTCCGGCGCATGCGAGCACCGGCGCGGCGAAGGCGAACGAGGCAGCCATCGATGCAGGGATCGCATGGGCCGCGGCAGGTGCGGAGAGGATCGGGTCCACCGGGTCCTGATCGGGCGCGGGCGCCTTCGTCACGCAGCACAGGCAGGAACCGGAATTCGGCGAGCGGTCGTCGCCGCAGTGACGCGCGCCATCGCCGCACGGATCGTCAGGGCAGCAGGCAGCGCGCTCGGCCTCGGTGCAGCACTCGGTGGCAGGCGCGACCCTCACCGCACAGCACGATGGGACCTGCACGGTCGCACAGCAGGATTCGGGCTCGGTGCTTGGAGCCGAGACCTCCGGCTTCGCGCAGCATGGCGCGCCGGTGCCCGCGATCGCAGCGATCTGGCAGCAGCACAGCGGCATCCAGAACGCGAGCAGGGCGGCAATGATGGTTTGCCACGGGCGGGTCACGCTGCAAGAGTATGCCACGCGATTGCGGGCAGTGAAGGGGAAGAGCCGGCATTGGGTCGGCGCGAGTCGGATATCGGTCCTCGTGCACCTCGGCCACCGTGGCCTCCAATCCGTGAGCGGCGATGCGATGCGAGCCGGCAGGCCCGCATTGGCTGCACGGAATGCTCAGCGCGATGCGACCGACGCGGCTGCGGGTCGCGCGAAGGGCTTCGCGAACGCGTCCATCCGCTCCTGGCAGGTGTCGCGGATGATCGAGAGCGTCAGCGCGCCATCGAGCTCGGACAGCGTGTAGCTGCCGGGCTCCTCGGCGCAGAATGGCGACCCGAGCTGGAACCGGAATGTGGTCTCCGTCTCGGTGACCGCGAAGCGGCCCACGGCGAGTCGCTTGCCCGGGATCTCAAGGGTGAAGATGCCGGTCGGTGCCATGTCGAGCGAGACGCCCATCGGGTTCACCCACCGTCCAGCCTTTGCGTCAGGCAGCGGTGCGGGACCGGAGGAGCAGCCTGCGGCCACGAGGGCAGCAAGTGCCGCACTCGCAGTGGCTAGCGGCTGGCTGAGCCGGCGCTGATGCCATGCGCGCGGGAGGCGCAGGCAGGCAGCGGGCTGGCGCACGGCGCGATAGCAGGGCGAGGGGACCGTCTCCGATGTCATCTGAGGCACCACGCCATGCGCGGATCCTACCTCTCGGAAAATCTGCACATTGGCTTGATCGGCAATCCGGCCAATCCGATGTTGGTGGTGGGTCGTAGGGGACCCTGATGGTTTCACGGAGCGGAGTAGTGGCGCAACCAAACCCGTGGACCGACGCAGACGGTCGGCTCGCTCAGCGGGAGCCGACCGTCGCGTCTTTTTTGCCGCGGGGCCCTCACCGCCTCGGCCGCGGCAGCTTGGAGTCGCGGTCGTAGGGGCAAGGGCGCCGCTCCGGCAGCTCGATGCCGGCCGACAGTGCGTGCTCGCGCTCGCGGTCGGTTGCGTACATGGCCAGGAACGTGTCGCGGTCCTTGGGCGACGTGCCGAGCATGTCCACGTACTCGACTGCGGCATCCGATGGCGGCAGCTCGCGTACAGCCTCGTCGATGATCTCGGTGGCGATGCGCTTGAGCAGCGTCCGGTCATCGATGTGGTCCGTGTGCAGGAAGAAGATCCCCATCCGGCCAAGCGCACCCATCACCCTCTCGAGCTCGGCCGCCACCGCCTCATCGGGCACGGAGTCGGGCGCAGGCACCTCCACGCCACGGTCCGCGAGCTGGCGCCGGTTGGTCGTCATCGGCGCGTGATCGAAGTCGTACACGATCGACCAGTACATGCGGTCCTCTATGCCTCCGCTCTCTCTCGCCTTGGCCACCAGCTCGTCCACCGCCTTCTCGCGCCGCTGCCGGCAAGCCTCCGCCGCATCCGCAAACCGGTCCATGAGTGCCACCATTGCCTTTCCTCCTGGCGGGCCCATCCCGCGCGCGTCCACCCTAAGGACCCGCAAAGGCACCCCAGCGCACAGCACCCCTTTTTCCTGAATGTTCTGGTAGCCGCCCCTAGAAGGGCAGCAGCCACTGGATGATGCGTCGCGCCGCGGACTGGCGCACCGTCACCCGCCTCCGGCGCCTGCGCCGCACCCTGCGCTCGGGCATCACGATGCCCGTCTCGGCCAGCGGCACCGTGACCCTCGGCGTGAACCCGATCGCGCGGAATGTCTCACGCCATTCGCGCCCGTGAGGCCGAATGCGCCCGCCATGCAGCATGTCTGCGGCAAGGTGCGCGGCCTCATGCGCGACCACCTCGCGCAGCAGAGCGGCACGCTCAGGCTCGAGCAGCTGCGCGTGAAGCCTGATGCAGCATGTGCGGTAGTAGGCGCGGCCCAGGCTCGACGTGAAGCGCGCGCTCACGTCGATGCGCACGCGCTGCGCCAGCTCCGGCAGTCCCCACACGGCGCACCACGCCTCAAGCTCCGACTGCAGCGCATCGCGAAGCGAAGCATCCACTCGCGGTGACCATCGATCGCTCATGCGCGGCGACTCCCGACCTCAGGCCGGACCGCAAGCGCCCGGTCCAGCGTGGCGATCGCATCCGCCGCTTCCTGCGTCCTGAGCGCAAGACGCGGAGCGCGCACGCGCTCCCACGCCGCATCAGCGCGCACACACGACTGCACCAACTTGATGCGCTGCACGAAGTCCGGCACCGTGTCCATCAGCAGCAGGGGCAGGAACCACTCGTGCAGCGCCTTCGCCTCTGCGTGCGCGCGCTCGTCGCCAGTGCGCGCCGCGACCGCACGCTCCCACAGCACGACGCTCTCGCGAGGCAGTGCATTTACGAGACCAGCGACCCATCCAGCCGCACCGGCCAGCGCGCCCTCAAGCGCGCCATCGTCGAGCCCCACGCACGCGGCAAACGACTCAGGCAGGTCCCCCGCATCGGCCATGCGCACCAGTTCCGCGATTCGGGCGACGTCGCCCGATGAATCCTTCGCAGCGCATATGCACTCGCACGACTCCGCAAGCGACGCCATGGCACACGGCGTGATGTCCGCTCGGTAGGCCACTGGATTGTTGTAGGCCATCGCGGGCAGCCCGGTTTCGCGAGCCACGCATGCGATGTGCGCGAGCGCCTCGCGCATGTCCCCCGAGTGCACGTACGGCGGCAGCACCATCAGGCCACGGCATCCTGCATCGGCTGCAGCCCGTGCCATGGCGCACGCGCCTGCTGTCGACGCGTGTCCGATCGCCGCGATCACCGGCGCGTCACCCGCGCCCGCGATGTGCGCTGTCCACAGGTCCACGCGCTCTTGCAGCTCCAGCGACTGGCCCTCGCCGAGCGAACCCGGCGTGATCAGCGCGCTGCACCCGCTGCGCACCAGCCAATCGGCATGACGCGCCACGCGATCGAGGTCGATCGATCCGTCATCGCAGAAAGGCGTCGTCGTTGCAGGCATCACGCCGCGCATCAGCGAGTGCATGGGTCGCTCTCCTCAAACAGCAGTTCGCATTCGGCGGTGATCCATGCTCGCCCCTTCACGTATGGCCGGATCGACCC
>VERO01000097.1 GCA_018882625.1 Phycisphaerales bacterium
GCCCCGAACGAATCGGGGCAGGGAGCGAATCCTCTTCGGCTGTGACTGGCACCACCCAGTTATCGGGTCTCCCGGAAGTATTCCTCATTCACCGCGTTGGCGATGCGCCAGATCACGACCGACAGACCGCACAGGGCAAGGCAGACCGTGGCGCGGATGTAGTCACCGTTGTAGGCAAGCCCGAAGGTGAGGAACGCGATCCGCGGGCTCGGAGCCTGCTGCGCGGCCCGGTGGAACGTGAGGTCGAGGTAGGGCGAGAGCAGGAACCCGGCCGCGATCGTCGGGAACGCGAAGCCGAGCCGGAGGAGGTCGAGCTGCGGCTCGAGCGCGGCGCCCGTGGCCCCGGCCTCGGTCGCGCCGCCCGCGATCCCGGGCGCCACGCCGCCCGGCAGCAGCACCACGAGCCCGGAGAGCATGGTCACCGCCGTGCCCGCGGTCCGCCAGAACGCGTCCCCGCGCGCGGCGAGCAGGGCGCCGGCGGCGGCCAGGACGAGCGGCACGCCGACCGACGCGACCGCGCGCGCGGCGCCGGCGGCGTCCACCGTGCCGGTCGCGCCGAACGCCGGGTCGAGCCCGTACGACTGCGCGGCCCATCCCGCGAACCAGCACTGGTACGCCACGGTGACCGCGCCGAACCACGCGCACGCCCAGCCGAGCTGCGCCACCACGCGGCGCGACCGGTCCGCGTCGAGCACGAACCCGAACAGCGCGCAGCCGAGCACGTTCGGGACGAAGAACGCCCAGAACCCCGGCCATCCCCAGAGCCGCAGCATGATGAACGGGAGGTACATCCCGATGCACCACGTCCAGCTCGAGGTGCAGAAGAGGCCCCGCTGGGCGCTCTCGAGGGTGCGTCGCATGCGCGGAACTTACTTCGGGACGGGCGCGCCCGCCGGGCTCACTTGCCGCGCGCGGCGCGCCGCTCGAGCTTGGCCTTGATCATGGCCTTCGGCGTGCAGTGGAAGGTGATGCTGCACTTGCCCACGAGCGGGGCCTTGATCCCCGGCTTGTGGACGTGCTGGCGGATCTCCATCTCGAGCGGGATGTTGAACTCGCCGCCCTCGGCGAGCTGCGCGTCGAGGTCGCCGGAATTCATCACCTCGTACATCGCCGGACCGAAGCACGGGCGCAGGAAGCGGTAGTGCATCTCCTTGCACACCACGATGTATTCGCTCCCGCACCGGCCGAAGAGGTAGAGCCCGCCCGCGACCTCGCTGTTGCCGAGGAGCGCGGCGCCGGCCATCGCGTTGTACCAGTTGCGGTTGAAGCGCCTGAAGGGCAGCACCGCCACGAAGCGGTCCGGACCCAGGCGCTTCATCGTGATGCCGGACCGGAACGCGTACGGCAGCCACACCAGCGAGCACACCTTGTGCCAGAAGTTGTTGCGCGTGGACAGGCGCGAGACGAATGCCTCCATGCGCTCGGTGAGCGACAGTCGCGGATGTCCTGCCTTCAGCGTCGTCACGGTGGGCTCCGGGATCCGAATAGTAGCATCGCGCCCCTCGCATGCGCACCGCCGTCTGCTCGTGGAGCCTGCGCCCGTCGGGCCCGGAAGAGCTCGTGTCCCTGCTGCGGGCGCTCGAGGTTATGCGCGCGCAGCTCGCGCTCGTGCCGTGCGTCGATGACCCGCAGCGCTGGGGAAACGCATGCGCCACGCTGCGCGATGCGGGCATCGCCATCGTCAGCGGGATGCTGGCGACAGTCGGGGAGGACTACGCGACGCTCGAGAGCATCGCGCGCACGGGCGGCGTGCGCAGCGACCGGTGGTGGAACGCGAACCTCGACCGCGCGATTCGCGTGGCGGACTTCGCGGCGGCGCACCGCATCGCGCTGGTCACCTTTCATGCGGGCTTCATTCCGCACGAGCGCGGCGACCCCGCGCGCGCGGTGATGATCGACCGCCTGCGCACCGTGATCGACATCTTCGCGCAGCGCGGCATCGATGTCGCGTTCGAGACCGGGCAGGAGGGCGCCGGCACGCTGTCGCAGGCGCTGGCGGACCTCGGCAGGCCGCGCGCAGGCGTGAACTTCGATCCGGCGAACATGATCCTCTACGGGATGGGCGATCCCGTCGATGCGGTGCGCACGCTCGCCGCGCGCATCCGCCAGGTGCACGTGAAGGATGCGGTCGCCACCGGGATCCCCGGCACCTGGGGCCGCGAGGTGCGCGCGGGCGACGGGCAGGTGCGCTGGCCCGAGCTCCTCGCGGCAGTGCGCACGGCGAACGTGGCTGCAGGCCGCGACCGCGAGGACATTGACCTTGTGATCGAGCGAGAGGCTGGTGCCGCGCGCGCAGGCGATGTGGCGCACGCCAGGGACCTGCTCGCGTCGCTCGGCGCGTAGCGCCTATCGTTATCGAGGCCCCGCAGCCATGCCCACCTACGTCTACGCCATCATCAAGCCCGACGGCAGCGACGGCGACCGCTTCGAGGTCTTCCAGCGCATCAGCGATCCTGCGCTGACGGCGCATCCGGAGACGGGCGTTCCCGTGCGCCGCGTGCCCGTGGCGAGCCAGTTCCAGGCGGGTAGCGACGCGCAGCGCCTCTCCAACTCGAACCTCGAGCGGCTCGGCTTCACCAAGTACGAGCGCGCCGGCGACGGGACCTACGAGAAGAAGGCGGGCGAAGGTCCGCGCACGATCTCGGCCGACGACTGATTGCGCGCGGCGGGCCTGCGCGCGGTGGCCTTCACGCCACGGGCCTTCGCGCAACGGCTCGTGTCGCGCCAAGCCCGCTGCGGCGTGCGCAGGGGGTCACGCAGATACGCTCGCCGCATGTCCGCGCTGGTGCGCACTGTCGGTTGGGGCCTCTACTGCACGACGAGCTGGACGTGGTGCATCGGCATGTACCTGCCGCTGATCCTGCTGCGCGACTATGGCTGGCCGGGGTTCATCGCCTTCGCGGTGCCGAATGTGCTCGGGTGCGCGGCCTTCGGGTATGTGGTGGACCGGCGGCGCGGCGAGGCGCTCCGCGCACGGTTCGGCGGCGCGATGGCGGCGTTCGCCGCCGCGACCATCATGTACCAGTGCGCATTCCTGACGTGGCGCGTGGCTGGCGACCCTGCAGGGCCGCCCGCGCAGATGATGCTGCTGGTGGGCATCGCGCTGCTGTTCGTGCTGCTGCGGCGCGCGGGCACTTCCGACTCGGTCTGGATTGGCGTCGGCGTGGCTGCGTGCGCCACCAGCGCATGGGTCGCCATGTCTGTGGGCGCCTCGCGGCTACCCGAGATCGCGTGGACCGGCACCCGCCCCGCATCGGAGCTTGCCTTCGCGGCGCCCATCATCGCGCTGGGGTTCCTGGCGTGCCCCTACCTCGACCTCACGTTCCACCGCGCGCGCGAGCGCAGCCCCAGCCGGCACAGCTTCGCGGTCTTCGGCATCGCCTTCGCGGCGATGCTGGTGGTGAGCGCGATGACCTTCGACCCGGCCGCAGGCGATGCGCTCCCGATGTGGCCCGTGCTCGTGCAGTGGACGGTGCAGGCGTGCGCCACTGTCGGCATGCATGCGCGTGAGATGCGGCGCGGACTCATCGTGGTGGCCACATGCCTGCTGGCGTGCGGGGTTGCGCTGTGGGCCCTGCCGGCACTCTTCGCGGAGGGCGTGCGCGAGCCGCTGGCCATGGGCGGCGAGGCGAACTACCTGCGGTTCCTGGGGCTCTACGGCCTGGTCTTCCCGTTCTGGCTGATCCTGCGGCTGCGCCACCGACCCCCGTGGCTTGCGGTGATGGCCATCGTGGCGTGCCTGCCCTTCATGGAGGCTGGGTTCGTGGGGCATCGCAGTGCGCTCCTGCTGGTGCCGCCTGCGCTCCTTGCTGTCCTGTGCGTCGTGCCATCGGCACACTCCACTCGAACCGCAGGAGCGCTGACCGCGAACTGACTGAAGAGACAGCCATGCCCGACCCCTCCCTGGCCCCCATTCCGCGCGAACGCTGGGGCCGCGCCGCGGCGTCGCACCTCCTGGTGCGTGCCGGGTTCGGCGGGACCCCGGAGCAGGTGGATGCGCTGGCCGCGATGAGGCCTGCCGATGCCGTGGACTGCCTCATCGAGTACGAGGGCATCGCGACGGACCCGACGCCCGATGACCTCTTCGATGCAACCATCCGGCGGCCGCTGAGCGACGATGAGCGGGCCACGCTGGCGCGCGCGCGCCGTGACGGCGATGAGGGCGTGCTCGAGCGCTTCCAGCGCGAGCGCACTACGCGCGACATGCAGGACCGCGACCAGCTGGTGTCGATGCGCCAGTGGTGGCTCAAGCGCATGATCGAGACAGGGCGCCCGCTCGAGGAGAAGATGACGCTCTTCTGGCACGGCCACTTCGCCACCGGGTGGCGGACGGTCGAGGACAGCTACCACATGTACCTCCAGAACCGCATGATGCGGACGCATGCGACCGGGGACTTCGCGGATCTCGCGTACCGCATCATCCGCGACCCTGCGATGCTGCGCTACCTGGACAACAACCGCAGCAGGCGCGGCCAGCCCAACGAGAACCTCGCGCGCGAGCTGATGGAGCTGTTCGTGCTCGGCGAGGGCCGCGGCTACACCGAGCGCGACATCAAGGAGGCCGCGCGCGCGCTCACGGGATTCACCTTCGAGGATGACTCGTTCGTCTTTGACGGCCGCGCGCACGACGACGGCCGCAAGTCGATCCTCGGGAAGGATGGCCCATTCGATGGCGACGACCTCGTGAAGATCCTGCTCTCGAGGCCAGAGTGCTCGGAGTTCATCTGCGGCAAGCTGCACCGCTTCTTCGTGGATGACGGGCCTGCAGCCCCTGACCCGGATGCGCGCGTGGCGGTCACCCGGCTTGCCGAGCTCATGCGGCGCGAGAGGTACCGGCTGAAGCCCGTGCTCCGCACGCTGTTCCTGAGCCGCCACTTCCACGATCCCGCGTACCGCGGATCGGTGGTGAAGAGCCCTGTCCAGCTGGTGGTGCAGACGATCCGACAGCTCGGCACTCCGCCGCGCGAGCTCGCCACGCTCTCGTCGGCCCTCGAGCTGATGGGCCAGAGCCTCTTCCAGCCGCCATCGGTGAAGGGATGGGATGGCGGGCGCGCGTGGATCAACACAAGCACGCTCTTCATCCGCCAGAACACCGCCGTCTACCTGCTCACCGGCCGCCTCCCGGAGAGCGGCATGTGGGCCACCGACCCGAGCCCGTGGGCCGACGGACCCCTCGGGCGCGCCGTCGCCGCGAGAGCGCGCGAGGGCAGCACGGACGCGGCCGCTGACGCTGCACTCGAGCTCTGCCTCTCCGTCGATCCCGTGCCCGCGCGGCGGGAGCAGTTCCGCGCGTTTGTGCGCGCGCTCGGCGGACCGCTCGCGGGAGAGCGCCTCATCCGTGCGCTGTGCATGGCGACTGCACTTCCCGAGTACCAGCTCTGCTGAGGACTGAGAGGCACCCATGGCTGACCCGAACCTCCCCTTCTCGCGTCGCATCTTCCTGCAGCAGGGCGTGACGCTCGCATCGCTCGTGTCGACGATTCCGTGGTTCCTGCAGCACAGTGCGCTCGGCGTGCTCTCGCAGCAGTCGACGCGCACCGGCAGCACGCCGGGCGTGCCGGAGGACCGCGTGCTGGTGGTGGTGCAGCTCGGCGGCGGCAACGACGGCCTCAACACCATCGTGCCCTACGGGGACGATGCGTACTACCGTGCACGGCCGACGCTGGCGATCGCATCGCCTGAGCGCGCCGGCAGCAGCCCCGTGCTCATCGCGGATGCAGGTGCAGGCCTTGGGCTGCACCCGAACTTGGGCGGACTGAAGGCGCTGCTTGACGATGGCCGCCTGTCGATCGTGCAGGGCGTCGGCTACCCCAATCCCAACCGCTCGCACTTCGCGTCGATGGACATCTGGCAGACCGCACGCACCGACGCGAAGGGCGCCGGCTGGATCGGCCGCTACGTCGACTGCACGTGCAGCGGCACTCCGGATCCCGAGGGCGTGATCTCGATCGGCCGCACTGCGCCGCTCGCGCTGGTCGGGGAGCGCAGCACGCCTGTGTCCTTCGAGAACGCGCAGCTCTTCCGCTGGATGGGCGCCGATGTCGACCCCGCGCTCGAGCCGACCTACGAGCAGATGACGCGCGCGGGCGAGATCGACGGCGTGGCGCCCGGAAGCCAGCAGGCATTCCTGATGCGCACGGCTCTGGATGCGCAGCTCTCGAGCGACCGCATCCGCGATGCGCTGCGCGGGTCCCCGCTGGTGCGGTACCCGACCACCACGCTGGCGCGGCAGATGCAGGCGATCGGCGCCATGATCCGCGCCGGCATGCGCACGCGCGTCTACTACGCGTCGATCGGCGGCTTCGACACGCACGCAGGCCAGGCGAACGCGCACGGCCAGCGGCTGCGCGAGGTCGGCGACGCGCTGAAGGCCTTCCAGGATGACCTGGTCGCGCAGGGCAACGACACCCGCGTGCTCACGATGGTCTTCAGCGAGTTCGGGCGCCGCGTTCGGCAGAATGCATCAGGCGGCACGGACCACGGCACCGCGGCGCCCATGTTCCTGATCGGCCCGATGGTCAAGGCAGGCGTCGTAGGCACGCACCCATCGCTCACCGACCTCGACTCGGGCGACCTCAAGTTCACGACCGACTTCCGCAGCGTGTACGCGTCGGTCCTCGACGACTGGATGCGCGCACCCGCCGGGAAGGTCCTCGGCGGCAGCTATCCCAAGGCGAAGGTGCTGCGGTCGTGATGCGAAGCGGGTCAGCCGCGAACCGCTAGCATCCCGCGCATGTCTACCGCACCCCACTCGTTCCCCAACGGCGCCGCTCCCCAAGAGGAGAGCAAGCGCATCATCTGCGGCATCATGGGAATCCTGTTTGGCGGTTTCGGGATCCACAGGTTCATCCTCGGCGACGTGACAGGCGGCATCCTCAGGATCATCATCTCCCTGGTGACGTGCGGAGCCGGAAGCCTGATCGGCTTCATCGAGGGCATCATCTACCTCACCAAGTCCGACGCGGACTTCGTGCAGACGTACCAGGTGCAGAAGCGCGGCTGGTTCTGAACTCGCGTTCGCGGCTGACCGCTCGGGTGCATTCGCGGCTGCCGGGGCGCCGTAGCGCACCGCGCGTGTCAACCCCTACTCCGAGTCCTCGCCCATCCTGATCTCGGGCTCGATTCCCTCCGGCAGCGCGTCAAGGAACGCGCGGCCGTAGGGCTTGGTCACGATGCGCGGGTCGAGCACCACGACGCGGCCCGAATCCGTGGCGCCGCGGATCAGCCGCCCGAACCCCTGCCTGAACCGGATCACCGCGCGCGGCAGCTGGTCGTGCATGAAGGCGCTCTTGCCCTGCGACTTGAGCAGCTCCTCGCGCGCCTGCACCAGCGGGTCATCAGGCGGATCGAAGGGCAGCCGCGTGATGATGACGTTGCGCAGCGCGCGGCCGCGCACGTCGATCCCCTGCCAGAAGCTCGCGACGCCCATCAGCACGCTGCGCTCGTCCTCGCGGAAGCGCCGCAGCAGCACGGCATTGGGCGCCCCCATGCCCTGCACATGCACCGGGCGACCAGCCTCCACGAGCGGCTCCGTGATGCGGCCCGCAACGGCGTTCATCGTCGCGAAGCTCGTGAAGAGCACGAACGCGCCGCCATCGGTCGCCTCCACATGGTGCATGACGCGCTCCGCGAGCGCATCGGCGTGGCCTGGCGCACGCGGGTCGGGCATGGCCGCCTCGACGATCACGCGCACCTGGCGCGCGTAGTCGAATGGCGACCCGAGCGACATCGTGCGCGCGTCAGTCGCGCCGAGGGTGAGCGCCGCGTGCGCAAAGGCGCGCTCCTCGTCCCCGTCGCGGCCGCGTCCTGTCGCGAGCGTGGCGGAGGTGAGCACCACCGACACCTCCTGCGCGAAGAGGTGCTGGCGCAGGATCGGCGATACGTCCACCGCCGCCGAGAGCAGCGACATCTCAGGCCGTGCGCCGCCACGCTGGCGGCGCCGGCTCGCGGCGGCCTCCGACCAGTACACGCATCCGGGCAGCGACTGCGACACGAGCGCCTCGCAGGATTCCGACATGTCCTGCGCGCGCTGGGCGAACGCATTGAGCTCGAAGGAGTCGGCCTCGTCC
>VERO01000098.1 GCA_018882625.1 Phycisphaerales bacterium
GCTACCGGCCGCTGATCGAGCTCGCGGGAGGCACGTGCATCGAGGTGCCAGGGAGGCTCGAGAACGGGTTCCGCATCGGCGCCGCGCAGGTCGAGCGCGCGATCACGCCGCGCACGGTGGGCATCCTGCTCAACTCGCCGAGCAACCCCTGCGGCGTCACCTATCCGGAGCGCGACATGCGCGCGATCATCGACGTGGTCGCCCAGCATCCGCGCATGGCGGTGGTGTCCGACGAGATCTACGAGAAGCTCGTGTACCCCGAGATCGAGCCCGGCCTGCGGCACTGGTCGCCCGGTAGCGACCCGCGCATCGCCGGCCGCACCGTGACCGTCAACGGGATGAGCAAGGCCTTTGCGATGACGGGGTGGCGCATCGGCTACGTGTGCGCGCCCGGAGACGGGGGCCGCTGGATGCGCGAGCTCGTCAAGCTGCAGGGGCAGATGACCAACAACGTGCCGAGCTTCTTCATGCCGGCGATCGTGGAGGCGCTCGCACCGTCCTCGGCCGGCCCCGTGGAGACGATGCGCGCCGCGTTCGCGCGCCGCGCGGCGCTGGTGCACGAGCTGCTGGCCCAGGTGCCGCGGCTCAAGTCGGCGCGCCCGACAGGCGCCTTCTACGCGTTCCCCGACATCTCAGGATGCATCGGCCTCGTCTCGCCTGGGGGCCGGCGCATCGACTCGGCGCAGTCCTTCGCGGATGCGCTGCTGGCCGAGGCGCATGTCGCGGTGGTGCCGGGCGAGGACTTCGGCGCATGCGCGCGCACCAGCATCCGCATCTCCTTCGCGTGCTCCGAGGAGCAGCTGCGCAAGGGGATGGCCAGGATCTCGTCGTTCGTCGCGTCGCTGAGGACGTGAGGTTCAGGTTGCGCCGATGGTGACGGGCAGGGGCTGCTCGCGCACCTCGTAGTTGGGCTGCAGCGCGATGTTCAGGGGCAGCCGCTTGCCGTCTGGATCGCGCGGGATCTGGTCCTCGTCGATGATGCGCTGGATGGCCATGATGCCCTCGATGAGCATCTCGGGCCGCGGCGGGCAGCCTGGCACGTAGACGTCGACGGGGATGAACTGGTCGACGCCCTGCACGACCGCATACGTGTCGAAGACGCCGCCGGTGCTCGCGCACGCGCCCATCGAGATCACCCACTTGGGCTCCGTCATCTGCTGGTAGATGCGCTGCAGCACCGGCAGCGTCTTCACGCTGACGCGGCCCGCGACGATCATCAGGTCGGCCTGGCGAGGGGAGAAGCGCATGACCTCCGCGCCGAACCGCGCGAGGTCGAAGCGGCTGCATGCGGTGGCCATCAGCTCGATGCCGCAGCACGCGGTCGCGAAGGGCATCGGCCACACGCTCGACCGGCGCGCCCAGTTCACGACGCGATGGAGCTGCGTGGTCAGGATGCTGTCAACGGGGAGTGCGCCTTCAATGCCCATAGGTCCGGAAGTGTAGGCGCACGCCACCCCCGGCGGGCATGCCCGCTCAGGGCGGCGGCACGTCGGGCGCCAGCAGCTGCCTCTTCGACCGGTAGTAGGTGTCGGGATCCTGGCCCTTGGGCACGGGTCCGTACATCGCCTCGTCGATGGCGTGGTGGTCGTCCTTGACGTTGGGCTCGTAGCTCGACATCCGGCTGCGCGGGTCCGACACCTTGACCACACGCTCGTAGCAGCCCTGAAGCGGGGCCGCTGAGGCCAGCGCCGCTGCAGCGGCGAGCGCGAGCCTCACGAGAGGATCCTCTCGAGCTCGGCGGCGCTTGATGCCGTGCGGAAGAGCCGGTCGACGCGCATCAACTTGAACAGGTCGCTCAGGTGGTTGTTGAGGCCGAAGACGACCGACTGCATCCCGCGGTCAAGCGCCCTGTTGTGCAGGTCGATGCACGTGCCGAGTCCCATGCTCGGGAGAAGGCTCACGCGCGAGAGGTCGATGACCATGCACTTGCCGCGGCGGTCGCCGTTGCCGATCGCGTCGGCTGCGGCCGCCACGATCTCGACGGACTCGCGTGGGCCGATCGTCGAGGTCATCACGGCGATGACCAGGTGGCCGTTGCGCTCCGTGATGGTGACTGGCTGCGGTTCGGTCATGGCGTGCGGGACTCCTGCGCGTGACCCGAGGGCGGGAATGCCCGCGAGGGATGGGTCGCCGGGCCCATCAGCGTAATGGAGTGCGCAGCCTTGCGCTGAGCCTCGCGGAGCGTGCGGAGCACCCCGCGTGCCGAGCTGTGGCGCCCATCATCCGCGAGCACGAAGCCTGCCTCGAGCGGCTCGTCGGCGCGGATCGCCCCCGGGTCGCGCGCGGGCAGGATGGGGCCCTCTGGTGTGGGCTGGATCGCGAGCCTCGCCGCGACGAGCGCATCGACGATGCGCTGCGCGGCGGGGAGGTCGATGCCGCATGACTCGGCGAGCGACTCGAGCGTGGCGTGGCGGCCCGACGCGAATCCCTGCACCACCTGCTCCATCACCGCGGCCGCGAGCGCCGGCTCGAGCGAGGTCCTGCCGAGCGCGGCCACCGCACGCACCTTCCCGCGCGCATCGAGCGCCTGGAGCAGCGCGGAGATCTGGAGCCCGAACAGCACGACAAGCCACATCAGGTACACCCAGAACATGAACAGCGGGATGAGGCCGAGCGAGCCGTAGAGCCTGCTCACTGAGAACGCGTTGGCCATGTACGCCCCGAGCGAGCGGCGCCCGATCTCCAGCAGGAGTGCGGCCATCAGGCTTCCGAGCAGCGTGGGCCGCAGGCGCATGCGCGTGTGCGGCACGATGAGGTAGGCCACGAAGACCGTGGCCCACAGCACGAGGAATCCCAGCAGGATCGAGGATCCCCCGAGCAGCCCCTCGGGGAAGCCGCGGTCTGAGAGCCACATGTTGGCCTTGTGCAGCGCCCACGGGATCGCGCCCAGCGCCAGCGGCCCGAAGGTGAGCAGGAACCAGTACACCAGCACCCGCCGCAGCCATGATCGCCCGCGCGGCGCGCGGCACACGATGTTGAAGGACTCCTCGATCGCCACCAGCAGCCAGATCGCGGAGAAGGCCACGGTGCCCACCCCGATCCAGCCGATCGCCGCGAGGTTGAGGCTTGCGGCGTAGCCGACCATCTCGTTGACCCATGTGCCCAGCGGGACGGTGGTGGTGCCGCCGTCATCGACATCCGGGCGCACCAGCGAGACCTGGTCCATGCCCGCTGCCTCGATCATCCGCGTGACGAACGCGGGAAACTCCTCGCCCATCACGCTCTTCACCACCAGCGTGCCCACCACGAGCACGGGCAGGATCCCGAAGAGCATCCGGAAGCTGAGCGCGGCGGCCATCTGCGCCGCCCGAGCCTCGGCGAGGTGGGCCACGCAGAACTTGCCCACGTAGATCCACTCCGAGATGCGCCGGGGGGTCATCGCGTGATGCTCGCCTGCGCGGGATTTCGCGTGACCGGTGCTCAAGCGGGCAGGATGCTATCGGGCTGGGCCGGGGTTCCCGCCAGAAGCGTCAATGATGGAGATGCCCATGAGGAGTGCGGTCGCAGGCGCGGGCGCCGCATCCGCCGATGCAGGCGATGCCGCAGCCGTGACGGCATCGGCGAGGCTCCTGGGCGCAGTGCCCGTGATCGTGATGCCTGGGACGAGACGGCCGGCAGAGCAGCGCGTGCGTTCCGCGGGGCGCGCGGCGGCGCCGCGGTACCCGTCGAGCAGGAGCAGCACGGACATGCTGCGCGCGCCAGTCGCATCGAAGTGGTACTCGTTGGCTCCGGAGCCGCCTTGGCACACAGGCGCGGCCGCGTCGAGCGTGTCGTCGCCGCCGCAGTCGATCATGAGCGCGAATGCCTGCTGCGCGGCAGAGCCCTGCGCGAGCCCGTCTGCGCGGTAGGTGTCGTTGCCGTTGCGGTCGGCCAGCACCGACACGCTCTGGTCCCACGCCGCGCCCTGCGACGCAGCGGTGCGGCTGAGGAACACGTCGTCGCCGGAGTCGTCGATCAGCACGCCGATGGCCTGGTGCGCGGACCATCCTTGCGCGTAGCGGTCACCTGACCAGTAGTCGCGGCCGCCGGTGTCGCGCGCGATGCCGATGCCGAGGAAGTAGCCGCCGCCCTGCGAGAACTCGCCGCCGAAGTAGCGGTCGTCCCCCCCGAGGTCCAGCATGATGCCGGTGCCGCCAGCGAGCGCCGTGCGGAACCCGAAGCCAAGGCCCTGCGAGAAGGAGAGCGACGTGGCGGGAGTCATGTAGGTGCTTGGCTCGGATCCCGCGGCGCGGTAGCGGTCGTTGCCATCCGCATCGACAAGCGCGCCGAGCGCCGACGGACCGCCCACGCCCTGCACGAAGAGCGTGCCCTCGTAGTCGTCGTGGCCCGCCACGTCGAGCAGCAGGCCCACACCTCCGATCGCGGCGCCGCATCCCCACTTCGCGATGCGGTAGGTGTCGTTGCCCGCGCGGTCGACGAGGATTCCTGCCCCTGCGACCGCCGCGCCAGCGCCGAGCCACGGAGCGTCGTAGCGGTCATTGCCTGCGTAGTCGTCGATGACGCACATCCCGAGGATTCCCGCGGCAGGTCCCTGAAGCCCCGTGCCCAGGTAGCGGTCGTTGCCCGCGAGGTCGATGATGCCCTGCATGCCCGTGCGCACTGCGGTCCACCGGTACTCGTCATCGCCTCCGGGATCGAGCACCGCGGCGATGCGCGACATGTCGTAGGAGTTGTCCGCGAGGCTCCCGATGACGACCCACCCGAGATCGGGCACCATCTCGGCCACGAGGATCGCGCCCGTCACGGCGCCGGCGAGCGCGTCGGGGAGTGGCTCCTGCTCGGCCTGCGCCCAGTCGGCGGTGACGTAGATGTCGGCATCCCAGTGCGCGATCGCGCGCGCGAGCGCGTCAGGGTCGATGCGCGTGGCCGCGCGCATGGCATCCACCATCCTCGTGGTGGCCTCGTCGGGCTCGCCCTTGGGCATCCACTTCAACTGAGACACCACTGGTGCGGCCTCGGCCAGGAGCGGCGCCAGCGCGCCGGACTCCATGCCGGCGGACTCGAGCACTGGCTCGAGCGCGACGCGCATGTGGAGCCCCGACTGCTCGAGCAGGAACCTCATCGCGAAGACGGCGCTCTGCGCATGCATGACCGGAATCGAGCCATGGCGCGGAGCCAGCGGATCCGGTGGCGGCGTGCCCTCCGGCGATTCGCCGCCGGACGCTGCCGATCCCGGGAGTCCGCTGCCGTCGGTGATCGCCATGACGGGCTCGCGGACGTTGAACGCCATGGCCGCGGCGCGGGCCGCCACCGCGTAGGGCTGGCGCTGCAGCGCCTGCCGGTAGGCGAGCGGTCCCGTCAGCGTCGCAGCCACCGGTAGCGCACGCCAGGGATCGTTGAGCACGGCGCTCACTGACCAGGGTGCGTCCAGAGGGGAGCGCCTCTCGAGGCCAGCGGCGATGGCGCGGAAGGTGGCCTCGCACTCCGCCTGCATGCGCGCCTGCGCGAACGCGTCTCCCGTTCGGGTGCGCGCGAGGGCCGCCAGCTTGCCCGCCCATTCGGGTGCCTCCATCAGCGCAGGCAGCGGGGGGGGCGGCGGCTCCTCGGCCTGCGCGTCTGCAGCCTGCGGCGCGGCTGACGCCGCGGCGGCGACGAGAGCGAGCGCGAGGAGTCCGGGCCACCGCATGGGGCGCGAGTCTAGACGCGCTACCCTCGCCGCATGCGCAGGCGCAACTCCTCCACGCACCCCTTCACCGACGCATCGCGCGGCGTGCGCCTCCAGAAGGTGCTCGCTGATGCGGGAGTGGCCGCGCGCCGCGCATGCGAGGAGCTCATCGAGTCCGGCGTCGTGAGCGTCAACGGCACGGTTGTCGACTCGCTGCCCGCATGGGTGGACCCCGCGAAGGACAGGATCAGCGTCGGCGGCAAGCCTGTGCGCACGCGCTCGGAGACGAGGCGCCGCTACGTGTACGTGCTGCTGCACAAGCCGCGCGGGTACGTGTGCACGAGCAGCGATCCTGAGGGACGCCCGCGTGCCGCGGACCTCATCGAGCATCCGTCGGGCGAGCGCCTCTACCCGGTGGGAAGGCTCGACATGGACTCCAGCGGCCTGCTGCTGCTCACGAACGACGGGGAGCTCGCGAACCGCCTGACGCACCCGCGCTACGAGGTGCACAAGGGCTACGAGGTGACGGTGCGCGGCGAGGTGGGCCCCGAGGAGGTGCGCCGCCTCGAGCGCGGCATCTTCCTTCCCGACAAGGATGAGCCTGGACAGCAGGCCAGCGCATCAAGCCTGCGCATCATCAAGCGCGACCGCGAGCGCACGCTGCTGCTGATGGAGCTCCGCGAGGGCCGGAACAGGCAGATCCGCCGCATGATGCTGCGGCTGGGCCATCCGGTGCGCAAGCTCAAGCGCGTGCGCATGGGACCGCTGCAGCTGCGCAGGCTTGCTGTGGGCGCGTGGCGCGACCTGACGTCGGACGAGCTTGCCGCGCTGCGTGCGGCCGCCTTCGTGGATGCGGCGACGCTGCGCCAGCGTGCGGCGCGCGCGGGCAAGGGCGTGGGCAGGGAGCGTCCGGGCCGCGCCAAGGCGTAGAATCAGGTCATGCCCCAGTACGAGTACATCTGCGAGGACGACGGTGAGGTGATCACGCTGCTGCGGTCCATGCGGGATGCCGATGCGCCCGTTGAGGATCCCTCGGGCAAGGGCCGCCGCTTTGTCCGCAAGCTCAGCTGCTTCGGCGTGGCCGGGAGCGAGGCGGGCACGGGCTCGTCGCACGTGCACCTCGGGTCGTGCTGCCCCTGCGGCAAGCCATCGAGCGCGTGCGGCCGCAACTGACGGTAGCCACTGCGCATCCCATCATGATCCTCCACGGAGTCGACTTCTCCGGCGCCGACTCCGGCGGCAGCCACAAGATCCGTGTCGCCACGCGCGTCACCGGTGGTCGGCCGCCGCGCGGCGCACCTCGCGCGCGCGCTGGCGAGAACAGGTCCGAGGCCGCCGAGACGACTGTCGAGCGCATGGACCGCCGCGGGCTTCTGGAGCGCATCCGCGCCAGCGCTCGCGACGGGTCGGCCCACTTCTGGCGCATCGATGCGCCGGTCGGCCTGCCGATGGCGACGCTCGAGTCGCATGGCGTGCGTGGCGACTGGCTCGCCGTCGCCGGGTGGATGGAGTCGTTCGGTGGCGCGCGGCCCTGGCGCGCGGCCCTGCGCAGCATCGAGCGCACGGAGCCGCGGCGATCGGCCGATCACGACGCGCGCACACCCATGGCGCCGATGAACCTGCGCGTCTTCAAGCAGACCTGGACGCTGGTGTGCGAGGTGCTGCTTCCGCTGGCGCGCGAGGGCGAGGTGTCCATTGAGCCGATGAGGCCTGTGCGCGGCGCGGCGGTGGCGGTTGGCGAGGGATGCCCTGCGAGCGTGCTCCAGCGCCGCGGGTGGCCGTCGCGCGCGTACAAGGGCGAAGGCGAGCCGCCGCAGCGCGTTCGCGAGGAGATCCTGCGGAGGCTGCGCGGCGCAGGCGTGCGCACGTCGGCGGCGCTGCAGCGTCAGGCCGCCGAGGACACCGAGGGCGACATGGTCGATGCGCTGATCCTGGCGACCGACCCATGCGCGTGCGCAGTGCCGCGCGAGGCGCTCGTCGAGGGATGGGTGTGGTGAGCGAGTCGCTGCGCATCAACGAGATCTTCCACTCGATTCAGGGGGAGTCGTCCTGGGCCGGGTGCCCGTGCGTCTTCGTGCGCCTCACGGGTTGCCCGCTGCGCTGCACGTACTGCGACACGGAGTACGCCTTCCGCGAGGGCACGTCGCGGACCGTCGAGGATGTGGTGCGCGAGGTGCACGCGATCGGATGCCCGCTGGTCGAGGTGACCGGCGGCGAGCCGCTGGCGCAGCGCGCGTGCCCGGCACTGGTGCGGCGCCTGCTCGACCTTGGGCACACGGTGCTTGTCGAGACATCCGGCGCGTTGGACACCTCGGCGCTCGATCCGCGCGTGCACATCATCCTGGACGTGAAGACGCCTGGCTCGGGCGAGCACGCCCGCAATCTCGCATCGAACCTCGATCGGCTGCGCCCGCACGACGAGGCCAAGTTCGTGGTCACCGACCGCGCCGACTACGAG
>VERO01000099.1 GCA_018882625.1 Phycisphaerales bacterium
CGTACCCGTCCCCGTCCCCGTCCGGGTAGTGGATCGCCGCATCAATCAGCGTCGGGTCGCCCGGGCAATCGTCGTCGGCGTTGCCCACATAGCCGGCGGGAGGCTCGCATCCCGGCGCGGTGTCGAGCGGATCGCCTGCGCCATCCTCATCGGCATCCCTGAAGTACAGGCGCGGGTGGGTGAGCTCATACCCATCGCCGTCGCAGTCATTGTCGATGCCGAGGTCATCGCACGACTCGGGGGCACCCGGGCGCCGCGACGCCTCGGCATCGTCGCAGTCCCCGTCGAAGATGGAATGGCCGCTCGGCACGGGGCAACCCTGCAGGGGCGCACCTGCACCGTACCCGTCTCCGTCCGCGTCGAGGTAGTACGTGGCGGGCACCGAGACGTCCAGTTCCTCCCCATCGCAGTCATTGTCCGTGCCGAGTGTCGCGCACGTCTCCGGTGCACCTGGGTAGGTGTCCACCGATGCGTCATCGCAGTCACCGTGGACAGATGAGAATCCTGGGGGCGGACCTACCGCGCAGAACGCGGCCGCTGCCGTGCCAAAGCCGTCACCGTCCGAGTCCGCGAAGTGGAGCACGGGTCGTGTGAGGGCAGGCTCGACAGGGCACTCGTCGTGTGGCGTCGTCACGTACCCGCCAGGCACGGTGCACACCCAGATGGACGAGTTCGGGTCTCCCGCGCCATCGCCGTCCTGATCGGCGTAGACGAGGAACTGCACTCCCTCGTCGATGTACTCGTCGCAGTCGTTGTCCGCACCATCGCAGGCCTCTGTCGCGCCCGGATACGAGGACGGATCGTCATCGTCGCAGTCGTCGTCGTCGCTGGCGTAGCCGGCAGGCGCAGAGAGGGCGCACACGAGACCCGTCGCTGAGCTGCCGTACCCGTCGCCGTCGGCATCGATCTGGTACTCGAGCGGGGCCGTCAGCGCCGACTCCAGTGGGCAGCCATCCTCGTCGTCGAAGGCGCCGTCCGTGTCGGTGTCGCGGCGGATCCGAAGGACGATCTCGCCAGTCTCCAATGGAAACAGGTCCGTGCTGGACATGTAGCTCCCGACTGCAAGCTCCACCCGCTGCCCAGCCGCAAGGACCAGCTCGATCGCGGATCTGCCCGAACCGGGACCGCACGCATCCGCGGCCTCGTCATTCGCGGCAAGGGCCGTCGTGGCATCCCCGCATTGCCCCAGCGCGACCATGACGGTGTCCTCGATTGCGCTGCCGCAGAGATCGAATCGGTAGCGACCGGACACCGGTGCCGTGAAGGTGGCACGAACCGCCGCGCCCACTGCCTGCCGGATGGAACTCCCAGGGGGCGAGTCGAACTGCACGGGGCTTCCCACGAGGTCGAAGGTGGGATAGCCCCAGTTGCTCCAGAGCGCGTTCGTCCCATCGAGCACCGTGACCCTCAGGGAGCCGCACGGCGAGTCGGTGTTTGGGATCGCGCCATTGGGCTGTCCGGGCGTCATGAAGTACTGCGCGCCACTGACCGAGGGGACCTCCCGTCCGGGCTGCCAGAAGTACGGCCCCGCCTGACCAGTGATCGGCGGTCCCGTGGTGGGGTTGTCCCCGATGACTGGTGCCGTGATCCAGGAGCCGTCGTCCCTGCGCACGAGCATCGGGATGTCGAAGCCGGTCGACAGCGAGGAGATGGTCGTCCCCCCATACTGCGGCGCATAGCCGACGGCGAGGCTGGTGGGACCGCTGCTGCTGTTGATCACGCTCACCGCATCAAGCACCTGCGACCACGGCATGATGTCCAGCGTGCCGTCGTTGTCCGTGTCGAGGTCCTGGCCGACCGATCCCGCGAAACCCGAGACCAGCATGAGGGTCGAGGAGCTGTTCTCCAGCCCGACCGATCCGTTGCCGAACCCGGACTGGGTGGCTGAGGACGGGAAGATGACGGTACGGGTGGTCGGCAGCGGTCCAGCGAGGCCGGGTCCGGGATCGCAGTCGATGATCCCTGCACCGTCGCGCAGCAGGAGGAGTCCGCTATCGCCGATCGCGAGCGCGCCGAGGTTGAGGACATTGTCGATGCGACCCTTCTGGACCGATGACGTCGCCGTCGCATCCCCCTCGATGACCACGATCGACAGTCCCGACATGGGAGCCCCAGGCGGTCCGCTGATCTCGATGAACTCCTGCCCGCGGTCCGCGCCGAGCGGATTGACCAGGATCTCATTCAGCCGGACTGGCGCATCGGCATGGACGGCCCCGGTGGCGAGCAGCGGCAGCACCGCGAACCACCCTCGGCGCAGCCGGCGGAGCATCCCTGGGCGGTTGGACAGGGCAGGAACATCCATGGAGCTGATGGGACCGGTCCGTAGTGGACTCGGGCCCCTCATGCAGGGTAGCCCCCACCCATACGAGGGCGAGCGCCTTGGCGCAATTTGACCGATGAAGGTGCCCTCGGACACGCCTCAGGCGGTCCAGGAGTCCTTCCACAGCATCCCCTCGGGCACGGGGGCCGCGGTCCCGCTCTCCTCCATGTGCGCTACGGGATACGCGCAGTAGTCCACGCTGAACGCGGCCGCCGGACGGTGGTTGCCGCTCAGGCCCAGCCCGCCGAACGGAAGCTTCGAGCTCGCGCCGGCGGTGCCGGTGTTCCAGTTGATGCACCCCGCCCGGAGGTCGCGGGACATGCGAACCCATCGACTGCGGTCCTGCGTGAAGACGCTTGCGGCGAGGCCGAAGTCCGTGGCATTCGCCTGCTCGACAAGATCCGCGTCGCTGTCCGCGACCGCAACCTGCACGATCGGCGCGAACACCTCATGATCCGTCTCGCGCGAGAAGCGGTCCACCTCGATGATGCCGGGCGTGACGAACCAACCCTCGCGGTCAAGCCGCGCGGATGGCAGGACGACACGGCCGCCGGCGCGCGCACGATCCCGCTGGAACTGAAGGGCCGCATGCATCGCACCCTCGCTGACGATCGGGCCCATGAACACCGGCTCGGCCGCGTCACCGGGTCCCACGACGAGGGTGCTGGCTGCCCTGCCGAGCGCCGCCATGAACCGGTCGGCGATGGACGAGTGGACCACGATCCGGCGCGTGCAGGTGCAGCGCTGCCCTGTGGTGGCGAAGCTCGCCCGAGCGCACTCGATCACGGCCTGCCGGAGATCGCAGTCTGCGCACACGATCGCCGCGTTGCTTCCGCCCATCTCGAGGGCCACGATCCGCCCCGGCCGGTCGATGTTCGCCTCGAGGATCCTGCGGCCCACCGGCCAGGATCCCGTGAACAGGATGCCGTCGACGTCAGGGTGCGCCACGAGCCGCGCTGCTGTGGCCGCTCCGCCCTGGACCACGTTGAAGACGCCGGGAGGGAAGCCTGCCTCCGCGGACAGCTCTGCGAGCAGCTGCCCCACTGCCGGAGTGCGCTCGCTGGGCTTCAGCACCACGGCGTTGCCGGCGAGGAGCGCGGGCACGAAGTGCCCATTCGCGAGGTGCGCGGGGAAGTTGAATGGCGCGATCACCGCCATCACGCCATGCGGCCTGAATGTGCACACGCCACGCCGCGTCTGGGAGATCGTCACCTCGTAGCCGCTCACGCGCGACTGGGACAGCGGGTCGAGCGTCACCGCCACCTTCTCGCCAAGGGCCTTGGCCTCGAGGCGGCTCTCGGCAAGCGTCTTGCCCATCTCCCGCGTGATGCACCGCGCGATCCGCTCGACATTGCGCTGCGTCACGGACTGCCATGCGAGCAGCGTCGCCTTGCGGGCCTCGAATCCCGCATCGCGCCATGCGCGCCATGCGGCACGCGCCGCGGCCACTGCGCGGTCTGCGGCCTCGGGATCGCACAGGCCCATCCACACGGTCTCCGACGGATGCGCAGGGTTGGCGCTGCGCACCACGTGGGAAGGATCGGCAAGCTGGGCGCGTGGCTCGCTCACCGGCTCCCATGCGCCCCCGATCCAGTGGGCCGGTGCAGTCGCACCCTCGCGCGCGGGATCCCTCGGGACTGCGCTCATCGGCGGCGACCCGCACGGCGGGCCGGTGGGGCGCTCATGGGCGCGGCGGCACCGCGCGCAGGCCGGGGACGCGCCGGAGCGCCTCGCTTGCCCGGCTTCGCAGCGGATCTCGCGCCCGGCGCATCCACGGCATTGCCATGCGGATCGATGAGCGTGATGCCTACGCGCTCCCCAACCTTCACCGACAGCACGCCTGCGGTGTCGGAGGGCAGCCACACCCCGTCTCCCGAGAGCATCACCTTGCTCCGAGTCGCCTTGAACCCCTGCGTCCCGTGCGCACTCACGATCGCGTGAAGGCTTCGGCCCTTCGGGCGCGACGCGATGAGCTTGCGGGCGAAGGTGCTGCGCACGACCGGAATCTCGTCGCGCTGGGCCTCGAGGTACGGCCCCCCGTCGAAGGGATCGACATGGTCGCGGTTGACGAAGCCCATGCGCTCGAGCATGCGCAGCGCCGGCTGCGTCTCGTCGCCAACGGTGCCGACAAGGCGTCGCGCCTCAGGCGGCAACAGCGAGAGGTAGATCTCGGTGCGCGGGAACAGGCTCGTGATGAACTCCTTCGAGCGCTGGTTGAAGGTGTCCGCCTCCGTGTAGCTGAGGTTGATGAAGCGCCGGCCAAGGTAGTCCCACAGGCTTGACCGGCTGTCCGGCGTCAGCGCCCCCATCATCTCCGCGAGGATGCGCTGCTTGAAGTCGCGCCGGTGAAGCCCCATGAAGTGGAAGCGCACCATCGAGAGCATCCAGCCCAGGCGCTCCGGATGCCGCCTGTACCCGGGCGCGAGAATGAGCCCTCCCACCTCGCTCGGCCCGGTCTCGTCGGTGTCGAGCTGGATCGTCACGTGGACCTGGCCCGTGCCGAGGTCGTCGGAGTAGTGCTCGCGCTTGCGGACCCGGAAGAACAGGTGCGGATGCCCGGGCCACGAGATGCAGGAGTAGACGCTGCTGGTGCCGATGACGCTGCGCGACTCGGTGTCCTCGAGCACGAACACGAACTCGCGCTCGCGCTCGCTGGCGGCCTGGCCCGCGAAGGACCTCCTGCTGCGCGCGATCTTCGCCGCAAGCGCATCCTTGTCCTGCGGAAGGTTGAATGAGTGCACGAGCCGCGAGAGCTTCAGCAGCTCGCCCATGTCGTCGATCGTGGCCTGTCGGATGATGAACATCAGGCGACCTTCCGGAGTGCGCTGGCGATGATCGCGAACACGGGCTCCATGTGCGTGGGCTCCATCACGCCCACAGGCGCGAGGAACCGGATGTGGTAGGGCCCGTGCCCGCAGTAGAACGCGATCACGCCCTCGGCGAACATCGCATGGAGCAGCTTGACGATGCGGTCCTTGTCCCCGCCGAAGGGCGTCAGCCGCATCATGCCGCCGGTACCGCCATAGAGCGCCGGCTGCGTGCGACCATGAGAGTCGATCACGGGCGGGAAGCACGCCGGGTGCGCCTTGACGAGGCGCTCCGCGTGCTCGCGGAATGCCGCATGCAAGGTCGCGTTGCGCCCCGACGGTCCGTAGTAGCCGCCATCGCGCATGATCTCGAGGGCACGCAGGCCGACGTGGTACGCGCTCACGCTCGAGCTGAAGGTGCCCGAGAGGAGGCCGGGCTTGGGGTTCATCTCCGGCGTCATCAGGCACGCGCACACCTGGCTCATCTTGCCGATGGTCACCACATCCACGAGGTCGCCCACCCCAAGCGCCTCGAAGTGGAACATGCGCTCGGTGCGGCCGAAGCTCTGCACCTCGTCCGCCCATACGGGGATGCCCGCCTCGCGGCAGATGCCCATGAGGGTGCGGAAGAACTCGGGAGGCGCAGTGTTGAAGCCTCCCTCGCCCTGCACCGGCTCCACCACGAAGCAGGAGTGCTGCTTCGGGTACCGCGCGATCGTCTGCCTGAGGTGCCATGCCGCCATGTCGACCGATCGCTGGCCCAGCGCCGGGTCGTAGAAGGGCATGTAGTCCACCAGCACGTTCAGCGCGACCCCCTGCCGGTAGGCCGGCCCGTCGCCGATCTGGCTCATGGTGGTGGACCGCCCCATGAAGCAATCCGCGAAGGCGATGATGCGCGGCGCGCCGCCGGTCTTCTGCTGGCACACCTTGAGCGCGCTCTCGTTGGCCATGCAGCCCGAGTTCGTGATGAAGCAGTGGCGTATGCCGCTCGTGCGGGCCGCCTCGGCCACGAGCAGCTCCGCCACCGCGAGCACATCCGCGTTGAACTGGAGGTTGCCCTCCTGACAGAGGTCGGAGAGGCCCGCCTCGAGCGCCGCACGCACCATGCGCGGATCGCAGTGACCGAACATGTGCACGCCGATGCCGTTGATCATGTCCCACTTCACGCTGCCGTCGGCCAGCTGCACGAGCGGGCCGTTGCCGAACCCGTCCCCCACGTAGGGGTAGAACGTCGAGTTCCCCCGCACCGCCCGGTTGCGGTCCAGCCACGCGGCTGCCTCGGCGGCGCGCGCCGGATCGGCAGGCCGGGCACCGGTGATCGAAGACTGGGCCCGCTCGAGCTCGGCAACGATCGAGTCGATCGCGGCCCTGACGGCAGGATTGCGGGCCATCAGCGGCAGGCCTCGCTGCGCGGAGTTCGCCGGAGCCTCGAGCGTCTGGGGGGTCATGGGCGCGATGGTACGGAGGTGGTGTGCGCGAGACGGACCAGCAGTGCCGCCAGCAGCGACGCGCGCTCCGGGAGGCTCTCGGTGACGATGAACTCGTCGCCGCGGTGCATGTTGCCGCCGCGCACGCCCAGGCCATCGAGGCATGGAAGCCCCGCATCCTGGAGCACATTCGCGTCGGAGACGCCTCCGGTGCTGCCTGTCCCTGAACCAGTCCCGATCCCGAGCTCGCTTGCGCACGCGATCGCCATGTCAGCCAGCCCAAGCACCTGAGGTGTCGCGTCCTTCGGAGGCCGGTTGTGCGCGATCCGGACCGCGATGCGCGGCACGTCGCCCTCGGACCCGCGCGACAGGGACATCAGCGCCTGCTCCATCTGCTGGCCATCGCGGCGTGACCGGTAGCGCATCGCGCCCCACGCCGATGCGCGATCCGGCACGATGTTGGTCGCCTCGCCTCCCTCGAGAGGCCCGATGTTGACCGTGCGACCCGCGTCGACATCGGAGATCGCCAGCGCCGACATCACGGCACCGGCAAGCAACCCCACCGCAGAGATGCCCGCCGCGAAGTCGCGCCCGGCGTGCGCCGCACGGCCGATCGCATCGATCCGGAACTGCGCAGCGCCCGGGCGGGCCACCACGAACGCGCCATCCGCCATCGGCGGCTCCGTCACGAGTCCAACATCATGTCCGGACGCCAGCGCGCGCAGCGCACGCATGCTCGCGAAGCTGCCCACTTCCTCGTCTGCATTCAGCGCGAGCGTCCACGCGAGCGGGACACCGAGCGCCTGCACTGCCTCGAGCGCCGCGAGTGCCGCGACCACGCCGCCCTTCATGTCGACCGCACCGGGACCGCAGCGGCGACCGCCGCACTCGGGTCCGAGCTCGCGAAAGTCGCCATGCGGATCGTGCACCGTGTCCATGTGGCACGCGACCAGCACACGCAGGCCTGCGCCACGCGCGGCACCAGGCCGTGCGGCCGCCCCCGCACGCGCAGAGGCCTCGACGCTGCCCGCACGGGCGCCGCCGCGGATCACGAGCACGTCGCCGCGATCCCGCACCACACCGGGCCGCTGACCCTCCCGCAACCAGTCAGGCCGCGGCTCGCCCGGCATCCGCTCCACGCTGGCGCCGAGCCCGGCTGCACGCGCGACGCACCACGCGCGTGCCTGCTCGAGGCCGGCGCAGTCTCCCCACCCTGTGGGGATCGCCACAAGCTGCTCGAGTTCGCGCATCCAGCGCCTCTCCCGCTCGCGGATCCACGCCGAGAGATCGACTGCGCGCACGTCGCTCACGGCACGCGCTCCATCACCGCGACCGCATCCGTGGGGACACCGATCGCATCAAGGTCGACCACGCCCTCGAACGCAGTCACCGCAGGACCCGTCATCATCACCGCATGACCGATTCCGGGCCATTCGACCTGCAGGTGGCCGCCTGGCAAGCGCACATC
>VERO01000100.1 GCA_018882625.1 Phycisphaerales bacterium
ACGCCCGCTCAATGGCGGGCGATGGGCCAGGCGCTGCGAGCACCGAACCCTCGCGCGTCACCGAGCTCTCGCTCAATCTCAACTCCTCGATGGTCCAGGTGCAGGCGCCTCGGCTCACCCTCGCCAACGGTCTCCTCAGCGTCGGGCAGTCGCAGCCGATGCAAGGCAGCATCACGATCTCTCCAGCGCTCAAGGACTGGGTGCTCGAGCAGATCAACCCGGTCTTCTCCGACATCGTCTCGGCGCCTCCCGTCAAGTGGCGGATTCCGTCGATCCAGTTCCCGCTCGACGGCGACATGTCGCGCCTCAGCGGTGCGCTGCAGGTCGAGGTCGGCGAGGTTCGGCTCAAGCGGAGCAACCAGTTCGCGGGGAGCCTCATCGTCGCGGAGGGCTCGACCGACGGGTCGGTGCCTGCGCTGATCGAGCCGCTGCGCGTCGAGATCTCCTCGGGCCGGTTGACCTACCGCGACTTCAGGCTGCTCATCGGCCGTTTCTCGAACGACTGGCAGAACAAGCTGAACATGTCCGGCGACATCGACCTGACGCGGAAGCCTCCCTACGTGAACAAGATCTCATTCGAGGTCCCGTTCCAGTCGATCGCGAGGACGGCGGCCGGATTCAAGCAGATCGCGGGGCTTGCGGAGCAGATCACGAAGGCGATTCAGGGACTGCCCATCGACCCCGGCACGCTGCTGCTTGTCGACATCTCCTACTCCGGTCCGCTTGCGGGCGCCGATGGCTCGCCTGCCCAGCTGACCGAGGCCTACAGCGTGCGCATCGACGAGCAGGCGCTCGAGCGCGTCACCGTGCAGGACGTCGTGGGCACGATCAAGGGCATCGCCGACCTGTTCAGGAAGAAGAAGCCCCAGCCGTGATGAGGGTGTCGCGCGAAGCGCGCGATCACATCGGCTTCTCGCCGACGGTCTCGTCGTAGACCTGCAGCAGCTTCGCCTTGTCGAAGATCAGCTCCTGGCGCGAGAGGCCGGTCACCTCGTAGTGCGGGGTGAGCTCGATGGCGTCCACCGGGCACGCCTCCTCGCACATGCCGCAGTAGATGCAGCGCAGCTCGTCGATGTCGAACTGCTTGGGGTACTTCTCGCGGTCCTCCCACGGGCTCTCGTCGGCGACGATGTGGATGCAGTTGGCCGGGCAGGCGGTCGCGCACATGAAGCAGGCGACGCACCGCACACGACCGTCCTCGTCCTTGTTGAGGCGGTGCACGCCGCGGAAGTAGGGCCGGTACTGGCCGCCCTCCTCGACAGGGCGGTCATCGCGCTTCTGCTCGGGGTACTGGACCACCCAGATGTTCTTCTTGTTGCTGCCGTTGCGCCCGATGTTCTCGAGGCAGTGGCGCATCGTGGTGCCGAGCCCCTTGATGATCGAGGGGACGAAGAGGCTCTCGGCGCGGTTGAGGCGCTTCGGCGTGACGTCGATGACCTCGTCGTCTCTGATCGGCATTGGGTCGGAATGGTAGCTACCCTCCCCGCGTGGGTACGCCGCAGCCGCAGGAATCCCGCCCATTGCGCGATGTGCCCGATGCCGCGGGCGCCGCAGGCCGCGCGCGGGCCGCCGAGCAGGAGGTGCGGCGCGAGGCCGACAGCATCGAGCGTCGCGTGGGGTTCCAGATGCTCGGCTTGGGCTGGCAGATGACTGCAGAGGTGCTTGCAGGTGCGTTCCTGGGGTGGGGCGTCGATCACTTCTTCGGGACAGCGCCCAAGGGCGTGCTGGTCGGGTCGCTTGTCGGCATCGCGGTGGCTGTCTTCTCGCTGGTGCGCGGCGGGCTGCGCCTCTACAAGTCTGTGGACCGCGCCGATGCGATGCGCCGCGCCGCTCGGACGGCATCAGATGCAGCGGCACGGCCAGCGACCCAGGATGCCGGCGGCAGCAGTTCAGGATCGGGTCCGGGCCGGGAGGCCCAGCAGTGAACACCACGCCTGCTGCACCACCCGAGCCCATGGCCCGCGTGCCGTGGAAGAGCACGCTGATCGCAGGGGTGGTCGCCGCAGGTCTGTCATGCGCGGGGTGGTGGGCGGGCTGTCGCCTGCTCGCCCCGACCGTCGAATTGAGTCCGGATACGGTCCGGATCGGCTGCTCCGGCATCATCCTGACATGGGTGGTGGCGGCGCTCTCCATGCTGGCCCTGACCCCCTGGACGGCCCGCCCATTCAGCACGCTGGCGGCCCTCTGGATGGGGTCGACCATCATCCGGCTGCTGGTGACTCCCGCAGGGGCCTACCTGCTATATTTGTCCTCCCCTTCGGCGCCCAAGGCGCTCGCGCTTGCGGTTGGGCTGGGCTACTTCGTCCAGCTGATGACTGAGGCAAGCTCGATCGCGGCCGGGTTGGCGAAGGCCCTGGTACCCACCAAATGACCTCCTTCCTCACCGCCACGAGCGTCCTTGACCTGATTGCCGCCGGCGGCAACCCGATCAACCACATCGTCGACAAGAAGGCCTTTGGCACCACCTGGCTCTGGCTGAGCATGCTGTCGCTGGCGGTCGCGGGTGCGCTTGCGCTGCTGATCATGGCCCGGGCAGCCAAGGCGATCGCGACCGGGCCGGAGTCGATGGGTCACGAGCGCTACGTGACCAAGGGTCGCCTGTCGCAGCTGGTCGAGACGATCTCCCTGTACCTGCGCGACGAGATGCTCAAGCCGGTGATGGGCGAGCGCCTCGCGAATGCGTGGCTTCCGTTCCTTCTGGCGCAGTTCTTCCTGATCCTGACGCTCAACCTCTTCGGTCTCGTGCCGTTCTTCGACGCGCAGGAGTTCCTCTACGGGATCATGGGCAAGAAGCTCGATCCGCTGCCCCTTGACGAGACCCACGTGCTCTTCGGCGGCGCCGCGACGGCGAGCATCTCGGTGACGGCCGGCCTCGCCGTGTGCAGCTTCTTCGCGATCCTCTGGCAGTCGATCCGCGAGCTGGGCGTCAAGGGCACGCTCGAGCACCTCTGCGGAGGGCCCGATCTCGTGCGCGGGCCGCTCGTGCTCTGGCTCGTGATCCCGATCATCTTCGCGGTCGAGCTCGCAGGCATGTTCATCAAGCCGGCGGCGCTCGCTGTGCGTCTCTTCGCGAACATGGTGGCCGGGCACACGCTTCTGGTGGTGCTCTTTGGCTTCGGCGCATCCGCGTACAAGCTGGGCGTCGGCGGGGTGGCCGGCGTCACCGCAATCGCCGGCGTGTTCGCCGTCGCGATCACCTTCCTGGAGCTGTTTGTGGCCTTCCTGCAGTCGTTCGTGTTCATGTTCCTGACCGCGGTCTTCATCAGCCTGATGAGCCACGGCGACGAGCACCACGAGCACGAGCATGAGCATGGCCACGGCGCGGAGGCGCACGCCCACGCGCACTGATTTTGGGGCTTTCGGAGCCGTGGCGCATGCGCCACGGGCGACCCTGAAGCCGCTATTCTCGTCGACCCTCCCGGCCGTGGGTGCCGGGGGGATGCAGAACCTCACCGAACCGGCGCAGCCCACAGCGCCAGCAGACTCACCGGAGACCTAGGACGTCATGAAGCCCATCGCACTCGCCACCCTCGCCTTTGCTGCACTCGCGCTGTTCGGCGACACCTCCGCTTTCGCGCAGGCTGCTGAAGCCGCCAAGGTCCCCGCGAACGCCATGAACTGGGGCTCCGGCCTCGGCGCCGGCCTCGCCGCCGCCTTCGCAGTGCTCGGCGCCGGTCTCGGCATCGGCCGCATCGGTGGCAGCGCCGTCGAGAGCATCGCGCGCCAGCCCGAGGTCGCCAACAAGATCTTCATCAACATGATCCTCACCGCCGCGCTCATCGAGGGTGTCGCCCTCTTCGCGGTCGTCGTCGGTCTGCTCGGCTTCCCGGCAGGGAGCTGAGTGTCGTTCCGGCCGTCGCGCATGGCGCTGGCGGCCGATCTTCGGTGAATCTCCCGGTTCCGGGCCTCCGCAAGGGGGCCCGGAACCTTCCCGAGACAGAGGCGCCCCATGCACCTGATCGCCGCCGCAAACCCGATCGCATTCGAGCTGCTGCCCTTCGGCACCGCCGTCGCGGTCTTCGTCATCTTCTTCCTGATCTTCCGCTTCAAGATCTGGCCCGGCATCGCCAAGGGCCTCGACGAGCGCAACGACAAGATCATCTCGGAGATCAAGGCCGCCGAGCAGGCGCGCCATGCCGCCAAGGCCAAGCAGGACGAGCTCGAGGCCAAGATGCGCGACGCGCTCGAGCAGGCCGATCGCATGATCCGCGAGGCGAAGGCCGAGGCGCTGCGCGCAGGCCAGGAGATCCGCGCCAAGAACGAGGCGGAGCTCGCCGAGCGCATCAAGCGCGCCAGCGACGAGATCGAGGCTGCGCGCCGTGCGGCCGTGGCCGACATCCAGGCGCAGGCGTCGGACCTTGGCGTGTCGATCGCGCGCCGCATCCTTGGCCGCAGCATCAATGCCGAGGACCAGAAGAAGCTGGTCGAGGAGAGCCTGCGCGAGTACGCGGGCACGGGCCGCAACTGATCCGCTGGCCTCACGAACCCGCCGCCCACACTGCCCCGAGACCACACAGTGCCCACTGCAGCCCCATCTGAAGTCGCGACCGTCTACGCGAACGCGCTCTTCGAGCTCGCGAGGTCCGCGGGTGGCGATGCGGGCGCTGCCGAGATGGGCGAGGAGCTCACGGCATTGTGCGAGATCGTGCGCTCGGATGTGCGCCTGCGGCGCTTCATTGAGAGCCCCGTGATCGGCGCCGCCAAGCGCGCCGCCGCGCTCGAGAGGATGCTCAAGGGCCGCGTCAGCGACCGGCTGCTCACCTTCCTGATGGTGCTCAACCGCAAGGGCCGCCTCGGTGCGCTGCTTCCCGTGTGCGATGCGTACGACGCCACGCTGCAGCAGGCCTTCGGCAAGACCGAGGTCGATGTCTACACCGTCGATGGCGCGGCGCCGTCGCCTGAGTCGCAGCAGGTGATGCGCGAGCGCATCAAGGCCGCAACCGGCAAGGACCCCGTCTTCCACTTCTACGCCGACCCGCACATGGTGGGCGGCGTGAAGTTCCGCATCGGCGACCAGCTCGTGGACGGCTCGGTCGCCACCCGCCTGCGCAGGATGCGCAGCGCGCTGATCGACAAGGGCGGCGCGCGCGTGCGAGCCGCCACGAAGGACTTCCTCGGATGACGCGCCGGCGCGGATGGGCGGAACAGGAGCCCGCCCCTCGCGCCACGCATCGAACCCAAACGCCTCGCTGAACAGCACCGGAGCACAGACGTGAAGATCAAGACCGACGAGATCACCGCAGTCATCAAGCAGGAAATCGAGCAGTTCTCCAGCCAGCTGGAGATCTCCGACGTGGGCCAGGTGGTCGAGGTGGGTGACGGCATCGCGCGCGTGTACGGCCTGTCGAAGTCGATGGCCGGCGAGCTGCTCGAGTTCGAGAGCGAGGGAGGCACGGTCACCGGCCAGGTGATGAACCTCGAGACCGACACCGTCGGCGTGGCGCTCTTCGGCGACGCGACGCGCGTGCGCGAGGGCGACACGGTGCGCGGCACCGGGCGACTGCTCGAGGTGCCCGTCGGTCCCGAGCTGCTCGGCCGCGTGGTCGACCCGCTGGGCAACCCGCTCGACGGCGGCCCGGCGATCAGCACCAAGCAGCGCGGCAAGGTCGACATCGTCGCCCCCGGCATCAGCAAGCGCCAGCCCGTGAAGGAGCCGCTGCAGTTCGGCATCAAGGCCGTCGACAGCATGATTCCCGTGGGCCGCGGCCAGCGCGAGCTCGTGATCGGCGACCGCAAGACCGGCAAGACCGCCGTCTGCCTCGACTGCATCATCAACCAGAAGCAGTACTGGGGCACTGAGGACGCGGTGGTGTGCATCTACGTTGCGGTCGGCCAGAAGGACTCGACCGTGGCAGGCGTCGTCGAGACGCTGCGCAAGGCCGGCGCGCTCGAGTACACGATCATCGTGTGCGCAGGCGCATCGGCGAGCGCCCCGATGCAGTACATCGCGCCCTACGCGGGCTGCGCGATGGGCGAGTACTTCATGTGGCAGGGCAAGGAGGGCAAGACCCCCAAGCACGTGCTCTGCGTCTACGACGACCTCTCGAAGCAGGCCGTCGCGTACCGCGAGCTGTCGCTGCTCCTGCGCCGCCCGCCGGGCCGCGAGGCGTACCCGGGCGACGTCTTCTACCTGCACTCGCGCCTGCTCGAGCGCGCCACCAAGCTCTCCAAGGAGAACGGCGGCGGATCGCTGACTGCGCTCCCGATCATCGAGACGCAGGAAGGCGACGTGTCGGCGTACATCCCGACGAACGTCATCTCCATCACCGACGGCCAGATCTACCTGCAGCCCGAGCTCTTCGCGGCAGGCGTGCGTCCGGCCATCAACGTCGGCATCTCGGTGTCGCGCGTCGGCGGCAACGCCCAGATCAAGGCGATGAAGGAAGTCGCAGGCTCGCTGCGACTCGACCTTGCGGCCTTCCGCGAGCTCGAGGCCTTCGCGCAGCTCGGCACCGAGCTCGACGCCGCGTCGCAGCGCCAGCTCGACCGCGGCGCGCGCATGGTCGAGCTGCTCAAGCAGGGCCAGTACACGCCATTCGACGTCATCGACCAGTGCATCGGCATCTTCTGCGCATCCAAGGGCTTCCTCGACGACGTCGCGCGCGACCAGGTGCGCCGCTACGAGGACGAGCTGCTCGAGCACTTCCGCGGCCCGCAGCGCGCGCTGCGCGACGAGCTCGTGAAGTCGAAGAGCTTCAAGGGCCTCGAGGACAAGTTCATGGCCGCCATGAAGGCCTTCAAGCAGGCCTGGCGCCCTGACGCCGCGAAGAAGGCCTGACGTGGCCGCCGGCGCTGGGGGGTGGCTCGACTCGCACCGTGCCGCATACGGCGGCATGAGGGTGTGCGTCACCGGCGGCGCCGGGTTCATCGGATCGCACCTCGTGGAGGCGCTTGATGCGCTCGGTGCGCAGGTCACGGTCATCGACGACCTCTGCAACGGGTTCCGCGAGAGCCTCGCGGGCCGCAGCGGGCGCGTGCGCCTGATCGAGGGCAGCGTCCTCGACGCGGACGCGATGTCGCGCGCAGCAGAGGGCGCCAGCGTGATCTTCCATCTGGCCGCGCTTGGGTCGGTGCCGCGCTCCGTGGAGGAGCCGATGCGCTACCACCGCGTCAACGTCGACGGCACGCTCGCGGTGCTCGAGGTGGCGCGGCGCACGGGTGCGCGCGTGTCGTACTCGGCGTCGAGCAGCGCCTACGGCGACACGCCCACGCTGCCCAAGGTCGAGACCATGCGCAACGACCCGCGCTCGCCTTATGCGGTGACCAAGCTCGCCGGCGAGGAGTACGGCCGCGCGTACGCGCTCTGTTACGACGTGGCGTTCGTTGGGCTGCGCTACTTCAACATCTTCGGGCCCCGCCAGCGCGAGGACTCGCAGTATGCGGCCGTGATCCCTCGATGGGCTGCGGCGATCCGCGCTGGCCGCAAGCCGCTGGTCTACGGCGACGGCTCCCAGACGCGCGACTTCACGCACGTGCACAACGCGGTGCACGCGAACCTGCTGGCCGGGCGCGCGACGGGCACGCTCGAGGGCGAGACCGTGAACATCGGCTGCGGAGAGAAGTACTCGCTGCTGGAGCTGCTGGCGCAGATGAACGGCGTGCTCGGCACGTCCGCCACGCCGGACTTCCAGCCTCCGCGCGCAGGTGACGTGAAGGACAGCCTCGCGGCGATCGATGCCGCGAAGCGGCTGATCGGCTACGCGCCTGTCGTGACCTTCGCCGACGGCCTGCGCTCAACGCTCCTGGGCTGACGGCGCGGGGCGGGTGGCGGGACTGCCGCATCAGATGGCGCCGAGGCGCTGGCTCGCGCTGGCGATCCGGAGGCGGCGCGCGCAGGCACGCGCGCTGCGGACTCGGCTGGCGCAGGCGCGGTGGCGCCGGCCCACGACACTGACGCGGCGACCATCGCCAGCGTCGCGGCGG
>VERO01000394.1 GCA_018882625.1 Phycisphaerales bacterium
TCTACTATCTGCGCGCCCGACACGACCGGCGCAGCCCAGCGCTGCTCGCGGCGGTCGCGGACGAGCTCCTGTCAGGCGGAGTGCGGCTCATCGACTCGACCACCCACATCGCGGATCACATGGCCACCGAAGGCGTGATGGGATCCGTCGTGCCATCGCCCGAGGTACGCCGTGATGTGGAGTTCGGGTGGCGCGTGCTGCTCGAGTCGTCGCGGCTGGGGATCGGGCAGTGCATCGCCGTGCGCGACCGCGACGTGCTCGCCGTCGAGGCCATCGAGGGCACCGACGCCATGATCGAACGCGCCGGCACCCTGTGCCGCGCTGGAGGCTGGACGATGCTCAAGACTGCGGGCCCGTCGCATGACATGCGCGCGGACGTGCCGACCGTCGGCGTGCAGACCATCGAGCGCCTGGCGAGGTCGCGTGCGAGGGCGATCGCGCTCGGGGTGGCCCGGGTGATCCTGATCGACAGGCCTGCCGTGCTTGCCGCCGCGGACCGCGCAGGGATCGCCGTGATCGGCGTGCAGGACGTCGAGCGCGCCGCGGCGTCCGCAGGCCGCGTGCCGTGAGCGACAGCGCACCCCGCTTCGTGTCGCGCGCGGGCCTCAAGCTCGCCCACGCGCTCGATGCGTTCGGCATCTCGCCCGCCGGCTGGACGTGCGCGGACTTCGGCTGCAACGTGGGCGGCTTCACCGACTGCCTGCTGCAGCGCGGCGCGGCGCACGTGCACGCGGTGGACACCGGGTACGGCGCGCTCGCCTGGACGCTGCGCAACGATGCGCGCGTGAGCGTGCGCGAGCGGACGAATGCGCTTCATGCGGAACCGCCGGAGGGCGGCGTCGATCTCGTCGTGCTCGACATGGCGTGGACCCCGATGCGGCTGGCGGTGCCTGCCGCGGCGCGCTGGCTCATGCCGCGCGGCGACGTGGGTGCCGGGATCGTGATCGCCCTCATCAAGCCGCACTACGAGGCTCAGGATGCCGAGCGCGCCGGCATGCGCAAGGGCGCGCTTCCGCCGGACGCGGCGGAGCGCGTCATCGGCCGCGTGCTGGCGGAACTTCCGTCGCATGGGGTGGAGGTGCTGGGCGACACGCGCAGCCCGCTGACGGGCGGCAAGACCGGCGCGGGGGGCAACGTGGAGCACCTGTGCCTGCTCCGAATGGTCTCGCGCGCGTGCGCACGCGCGCGTTCATTAGTATGATTCGGGATCGGCCGGAATCCGGCCTCCCCCGCGCATGAAGACCCCCCCGCCCGCCGAGCCAGCGCCGGAGACTCCGGCCGACCGCATCCTCGACCAGGCCATCGACCGCGAGCTCCACGAGTCGTACCTGGTGTACGCGATGAGCACGATCATGGACCGGGCGCTGCCCGATGTCCGTGACGGTCTCAAGCCCAGCCAGCGACGCATCCTGGTCGCGATGAACGACCTCAACCTGTCGCCGGGGCGCAAGCACATCAAGTGCGCGAAGATCTGCGGCGACACCAGCGGCAACTACCACCCGCACGGCGAGAGCGTCATCTACCCGACGCTCGTCAACCTGGGCCAGTCGTGGAAGACGCGTTGCCTGCTCGTGGACAAGCAGGGCAACTTCGGCTCCATTGAGGGCGATCCCCCCGCCGCCATGCGCTACACGGAGGCGCGCATGACGGCCGCTGCGGTGGCGATGCTCGAGGACCTCGACAAGGAGACCGTCGACTTCAAGCCCAACTACGACGACCGCCTGCAGGAGCCGGTCGTGCTGCCCGCGCGCTTCCCGAACCTGCTCGTCAACGGCAGTTCGGGCATCGCCGTCGGCATGGCCAGCTCCATGCCTCCGCAC
>VERO01000395.1 GCA_018882625.1 Phycisphaerales bacterium
GTGCGGCTGATGGCGTGGAGCCAAGCGACATCTGGGCGGACCGCCCGCTTTCGGGGTCGTGAACCCCACCGAGCGCATTGCGCAGGAGGCGGCGCAGCGCCTTCGCCAGGGCAAGGCGACCGACATCGCCGACGCGATCCGCGGGGCAGTAGGGCACCTCCGCCTGCACGATGCCGACCTGCCAAGCCACGCCCTTGTGCGTCAGATCACCCAAGCCATCATGCAGTCTGAGATGGGTGCGGACGCCTACGCGGAATCGGTGCGCGCCCGCGACCTTCAGCTTGCCGACGTGATGGAGCTTCTCGCGCACGCGCTCGCGGCGCCGGTCACCGTCGCAGGCCGTGCCGCCCGCGGGGAGTTCGATGCGGACCCGCGCGCGCACCTGCGTATCGTCACGGATCGCCGCATCGGCGCAGTCGCCGCCGTGCTCGTGGGTGCCGGCTGGGAGGAGCCTGAGTTCACCACGCTGAATGCCGCGTTCGGCCGCTGCGACCAGCTGCATTCGCAGAAGGGCGGTCTGGCGCTCACGCTTACGAGAATCCCCTCCGCCCTCGCGGAGCATGCATCCGATGCCCATGACATGGTGACCGGCAAGCCGACCACCGTGGCCACGGCTGCGCAGGTGCGCAGCCGCGCTGAAATCACATGATTCCGCCCTTGAGCTCGCGGTTGCCGCCGAACTTGGCCAGCAGCTTCTTCATCGCGGGATCGACCGCGCGCTCGCCGGGCTTGTCCGAATCGCGCGGGCCGCGCTGGTCGCGGCCGCCACGCGCGTCGACACGGACCGGCGCATCCTTGAGCGCCTTCACCGAGAGCGACACGCGGCGGTTCTTGCGGTCCACGGAGAGGACCTTCACGTTGATCGTCTCGTTGATCTTGAGCGCATGGATGGGGTTGTGCACGCGCTCGTGCGTGATCTCCGTCGCATGCACCAGCCCCTCGAGGCCCGGCGACAGCTCGACAAGCACGCCGAACTCCATGTAGCGCGTCACGCGTCCCTGCACCGTGCTGCCCGCCGAGATCGACTCGAGGGCGGTGACCACCGGGTCGATCATCAGGCCCTTGCGCGACAGCGTGACCTTGGAGTTCTTGCCGGCCTTCTCGACCCGGAGGACCTTCAGCTCGACCACATCGCCGGGATTGACCACCTCCGACGGATGCTTGATGTGCTCGTACGCCAGCTGGCCGATCGGGATCAGCCCGTCGAGGCCCCCGAGATCCGCGAATGCGCCGTAGGGCTGCACGGACACGATCGTCGCGGTCACGCGCTGGCCGGGCTTGAGCGAATCGAGCAGCTGCTTGCGCTTCTCGTCGCGCTCGCGCTCGAGCACCTTGCGGCGCGAGAGCACCATCCTCCCGCGCTCCTTCTTGAGCTCGATGATCATGCACGGGAACTTCTCGCCGATCAGCGTCGACGTGTCCTCGATGTGCCGGATGTCGATGTGCGCGGCGGGCATGAAGGCGCGGTGGTGCGCGACCTCCATCTCCAGACCGCCGCGGTTGACCCCGACGCAGCGCGCCTCGACCACCTGCCCAAGATCGAGCGTGCCCCACTCGGCGCGGGTGACGGCTCCGGGCCGCGACAGGATCAGCACGTTCTCGAAGGGGTCGAGCCGCTCGACCATGAACTCCATCTCAGTGCCCGGCTCGGGCGGGGTCTCGAACTGCGCGACCGGGCACACGCCCTGGCTCTTGGGGCCGAACTCGACGAGCACGTCGCCGTCCCGAACCTGCATGACGCGGCCGCTGCGCACCTGCCGGCCACCGGTCGTTCGGTGCAGCGGCACGCGCTTGGGCGAGCCGTCGAGCAGGTCCTCAA
>VERO01000396.1 GCA_018882625.1 Phycisphaerales bacterium
GCGGCCCTCGACGCCATCGCCAAAGACCACCTGAAGCGCGTCGGTCGGCAGCACGGCGCCGATGCGGGCGGCCCACGCCCGCGCGCACAGCGGGCTCTTCTCGCTGGGCTTGAGCACGACGGTGTTGCCGGCCAGGAGCGACGGCAGCACGATCTGCTGCGGCATCAGCACAGGGAAGTTCCACGGCGAGATGCACGCCGCGACGCCGAGCGGATCGAAGCGCAGCTCGCTGCGGACTCGACCATCATCAACCACCTCTGGCGCGAGCGCCTCCACGATGGAGTCGATCTCCTGCACGAGCGAGTCCGCCGCCCACGTGGCCTCGCCGATCGCCTCGCGCAGCGGCTTGCCCATCTCCTGTGATGCCAGCGTGCCGATCTCGGTGGCGGCGGCCTTGAGCGCAGGTGCGGCGGAGGCCAGGATCCGCCCCCGCTCCTCAAGCGGGATCGCCGCCCATGAGGGCTGCGCGCGCCGGGCACGCTGCACCGCCAGGCCTACCCCCTGCGGCCCCGCGACGGGCACTTCCCCCACCACAGCCCCGCTGGCGGGGTTCAGGACGCGGATGACGTGGGATTCGGCGGTTGCAGGCATGGACGCAAGGTACGCCGCCCAGTACACTTTTCGACTCCCCACATCAGGGGGCCGTCGGTGACAGCGATGGGTGGACTGCTCCACCTGCCTGGCGCCGCATGGGGCATCGCGGCGCGGCCGTGCGGTGCTCCCGCCCTGTTGGGGAAGCCGCGGCAAGGGTCCCCGAGTGGGGCGCCCGACCCCGCGTCGAGCGTTCCACCCTCCCGCGAGTCCTCGCGGGACCGTGCCTGAGCGGATCTCAGGTGACTGCGAGACCCTCGGCGCACCACGGCGCCACCCGACAACCCGCAGGCAGCGATTGCCGAAGCTCCCGCGCGCGACAGATCATGTCGACGCCCCATGGCTAGGATTCATCCGGTCCAGGAACTGGATGGCCCGTGGTGTAACGGTAGCACAGGAGGTTTTGGTCCTCTTAGTCCTAGTTCGAATCTAGGCGGGCCAGTTCCGGATCCCTCCATTCAGGCAATCGGCTGATGCGGCGCGACGCGCACCACCACCGATGAGCGTGAACCCGCACAACCCGTCATCGCCCTCACCGCGCACGCGAACTCCCGCGGCTGCCGTGATCCTCGCCGCCGGCAAGGGCACGCGCATGAACAGCGACCTGCCCAAGGTGATGCACCGCGCGCTCGGCAAGCCGCTGGTCCACTGGGTCGTGGACGCGTGCATGGGCATCGGCGTGCCGCGCATCATCCTTGTGGTCGGCCATGGCGCTGACCTCGTGCGCGCGCATTTCGCGGGCACAGGGCTTCCCGTCGAGTTCGTCACGCAGTCGCACCAGCTGGGCACGGGTCATGCGGTCGATCAGGCGCGCGGCGCGCTGGCGTCGCTCGCACCCTCAGACGAGATCCTCGTGCTGTGCGGCGACGGCCCGCTCATCACGGCCGCCACGCTGCAGCGGCTGGTCGATGCGCACCGGCACGCGCATGCGGAGGCCACGATGGCCACCAGCATCATCCCCGATGCGACCGGATACGGCCGGATACAGCGCGACGCGTCAGGCAGCTTCTCGGCGATCGTGGAGCAGAAGGACTGCACGCCGGCGCAGCTGGCCATCCGCGAGATCAACCCCAGCTACTACTGCTTCGCGCATGGCGCGCTCTTCGGCACGCTGTCGCGCGTCGACAACCGCAATGCCAACGGCGAGTACTACATCACGGACGTGTTCGGCCTGCTGCGCGCCGCGGGCCGCACGGTGCATGTCGTCGATGCGGTGCCGGCGTCGGA
>VERO01000397.1 GCA_018882625.1 Phycisphaerales bacterium
GCTGGTCGCCGAGCCATGGCGGGCGACCTTGCGCGATCCGGATGGCGCTCACCACAAGGAGGTCGTAGAGCGGCACCGCGAGCGCCAGCGACGGGAGCAGCCACCCGTACCACGCGCCGCCGAGCGCGTACTCCGGATCGGTCGGGTCCGCGCACGTGAGGCGCACCGACAGCATGGCGAGCATCCACCCGGTGAAGAGCGACCCCCCGTCGCCCATGAAGATGCGGGCGCTGGCACCAGCGCGCCACGGCGCGTTGAAGAGCAGGAACCCCGCGAGCGCGCCCGCCAGCAGCGCCAGCGCACCCGCCACGAACCACTGCGACACCAGGAACGCCGCGGCGCAGAGGACGGCGGCGCCCACGAGCGCGACGCCGCCTGCGAGGCCGTCCATGTTGTCGAGGAAGTTGATCGCATTGACGACCACCACGACCCACATCGTGGTGACCGCGATGCCCAGGGCCATGCCGGCACCGCCCCATGCGTCGGGCATCGGGATCATCCGCATCCCGAAGGGCACCGTCACGCTCGCCGCCACGAGGATCTGGAGCAGGAACTTCGGCCACGCCGAGAGCGGCCTGCGGTCGTCCACCAGCCCCAGCGCGTGCATCGCCGCACCGCCGGCGAGGATCGCCCACCACACGCCCGACTCGCTCGAGACCCGCTCCGCATAGGGCGCGAGCGCGGGCACGATGCGCGACACGATCGAGGGATCGACGGTTGCGGCGGCAAGACCTGCCACCAGCGGCAGCAGCGTCGCCACGGCAATCGCGATGCCGCCGATGTTGGGCACGGTGCGCAGCGTCTTGGCATGGCCGTGTGCGCCCGGGGAATCGAGCGCGCCCACGCGGTGCCCAAGTCGCACCAGGAGCGCGGTGCCCGACGCGGCGACCATCCATCCGGTCGCCGCGAGCAGTGCCACGAAGGCAAGCATCGTGGCGGCTATCGTAGGAACGCATGACGCCCCCTGCCCCGGCTCGCGGTCCCGTGCGCGCCGTGACCGTCTACTGCGGAAGCGCGCCTGGGTGCGATCCCCTGTTCATGGAGTGCGCGAGGAGGCTTGGCGCCGCGATGGCGCTGCGCGGGACGGCGCTCGTGTACGGCGGAGGCGGCATCGGCCTGATGGGTGCGGTCGCCCGGTCCGCCAAGGGCTCTGGCGGCAGCGTCACCGGCATCATCACGGAGCAGTTCATGCGCCTCGAGCAGGGATGGGACGGCTGCGACGAGATGGTCATCGTGCCCGGGATGCGCGAGCGCAAGCAGCAGCTCGAGGAGCGCGGCGACGCGTTCGCGGTGCTTCCCGGTGGCCTCGGCACCTACGAGGAGTTCTTCGAGACGCTCGTCGGGCGCGTGATCGGCCGCCACAGCAAGCCCATCGGCGTGCTCAACATCGCGGGCTACTACTCGCCGCTGGTGGAGCTGGTGGAGCACGGCATCACGAGCCACTTCGTGCGCGAGGCCGTGCGCGAGCTGATGGTGGTGCGCGAGACGCCCGAGGATCTCCTCGATGCGCTGCTCGATGCGGGCGCGCATCCGGTGGCGCATGACCCTAGGCGCATGCTGCCCATGCACGGGTACGGGGGCGTGACCCAGTGACGGCGCGCGAGTGGAGGGATGGACGGCGGCTTGCGGCCTCATCGCCGGAGATGGACCGATGACGACGGTCGGGCTGATCGCCGGCGAAGGGCGCCTCCCAATCCTGGTGGCCGACGGCATCCGCGCGCGCGGGATGCGCGTGGCGTGCGTTGGCCTGCACGGCTGCTACGACCCGGACCTTCCTGCGCGCTGCGACGACTTCCGGGTCGCCGGCATACTGC
>VERO01000101.1 GCA_018882625.1 Phycisphaerales bacterium
GATCAGGCGCACTCGTGACGGTGGTGCGCTTCAGCACACCCACGTTCGTGCCGTGCTTTGGCGACTTCAACGGGGACAGGGTGGTGGACGGCATGGACCTGTGCTTCATCCTTCACAACTGGGAACTCCCAGGACTCACGGACCTCAGCGGTGACGGCATCACGGACGGAGTCGATCTGGCTATGCTCCTCGCGATATGGGGACCGTGCGACTCATGACGCGTTGACGCCGAGGGGGCATGGACAGAGAGCGACTCCGACTCGCGACAGACCGGATCCTTGCGCTGCCTGCCGAGGATCGGCCTGCCGCGATCGCGGCCGAGGCCGCGGGCGATGCGCAGCTAGCCGAAGCCCTTGAGCGGGCGGTGCGTGAGGAGACCGTGGTCGGACCGGGCGTCCAGAGTCCGGAGTCAAGCCGACAGACCGGAGGTCCTGCATCGCCTCGCCTCCAGAGCCTGGTGCCGAACGAGGAGGTCGTGGACGGCAGCCTGCGCTACCGCCTCGTGAGGAGGCTCCCTGGCGGCGGTCTTGGCGAGGTCTGGGTTGCCGAGCAGACGGCGCCCGTGAGGCGGCGTGTGGCGATGAAGTTCATCCGGGACGACCGCATCACGCAGGCCACGCTCGACAGGTTCGAGAACGAGCGGCGGCTGCTGGCGTCGTTCGACCACCCGAACATCGCCCGCTACTACCACGATGGCCTTCACGGCACGAGGCCCTGGTTCGCGATGGAGTTCGTGGAGGGCGACACGATCGACGAGTACTGCCGCCGCAACAGGCTGAACGTGATCGAGCGCATCAGGCTCGTACAGCAGGTGGCTCGCGCCGTGCAGTACGCGCATGACCGCGAGGTGGTCCACCGCGACCTGAAGCCGCACAACATCATCGTCTCGAACGATGGCGTGCCGAAGCTGCTCGACTTCGGCATCGCCAAGATCCTCAAGTCGAACTTCGAGGGGCCACGCGGCGTCACCAGCGACTTCGAGCCGCGGACCGACGAGTACGCGAGCCCGGAGCAGCTCGAGAACAGGTCATCCACCACACGAAGCGACGTCTACGCGCTCGGCGTGCTCCTGTACGAGCTGCTCACCGACCAGCTCCCGTATCACGTGCGCACGAGGGTCCGTGAGGCGATCCTCGAGCTCAAGAAGAGGGATCCGCCGCCGCCGATGAGCGAGGCGCTCGACGAGGTGGAGGATGACGCGGATGCGACCGCGGAGAAGCCGGAGGTCGCGTCGGGCGGTCCGCCGACGCCGCTCCCGCCAGGATCCTCCGGGTCTGGCGCATCGGGCAACCGCCGCAGGCGATCGCGGCCAGGCCGCGGCAGGCAGCCTTCGCGTCGACTCACGGAGATCGCGCGAAGCCGCGGCACTCGGCCCGACCGCCTCATCCGGCAGCTGCAGGGCAACCTCGACAACATCGTGCTCAAGGCGATGCGCATCGAGCCGCTGCGGCGCTACGACTCGCCCGAGGCGCTCGCCGCCGACCTCGAGAACCACCTGCAGGGGCTGCCGGTCGTGGCCTTGCCGGAGTCGGCCGCGGCGCGGCTGTCGCGCGCCCTCGTGCGCAACCGGTGGGTGGTGGTGGGGGGCATGCTCGCGCTGACCGCAGCTGTGGGGGTACTGCTCGCGTCCACCTTCGCCTACCGCAACCAGGTCCTTGAGGCGGAGCGGGCAAGGATCGAGACCCAGAGGGCGGTGCTCCGTGCGGGGTTCGACCGCGTCATGAGGCAAGCTGACGAGGACGCATCGCGTACCACGCGAGATGCGGGCAGCATCGCCCGTCTGACCGAGACGCTCAGGCAGATGGAGACCGACTACACGGCCCTCTCCGAAGCGGGTGGGGAGGACGCTGCGGCGGTGCGTGACTGGCTCGAGACCGCCGAGCTCCGTCGCCGCCTCGCGGTGCTCGCCGACTCGCCGGCGAACCGCGCGGCGAATGCCGGCCGTGCGGAAGAGGCGGATGCGTGGATCGCGCGAGCGGAGCAGGCAGTGCAGCGGGCGACTGCCATCTCGCAGGGTCTGGGCGATGCGGTACCTACCGAGGCGCTGCGGCTCTCCGCGAGTCTCGCGCGCGAACGCGGCGATGCGGCGAAGCACCGCACCCGCGACCTTGCGGCCGCAGAGGAGAGCTACAGGCGAGCGGCATCGATGCTCGACCAGGCGATTGTGGCGGTGGGGCCTGGATCGCCGGACCTGCTGCTCCTTCGCAGGGAGCGGCTGATGTTGTCCACCATGCTCGCCGACATCGACAATGAGCTTGGGCGTCGCGACGCGCTGCTTCCCGCACGCGAGCAGGTCGTCAGCGGATACCGCGCCGAGCTGGCGAGGTCGGACTCCGCCGGAGCAAGGGTCGACCTCTCCATCGGCCTGCTGCGGCTCGGCGAGGCCATGGAGGCGGTTCAGGGCGCATCAGATGCATCCGTCCAGTGCTTCGAGGATGCGGTCGGGACGCTTCGGCCCGCGCTCGATGCGCGTGCGCGCGCCGAAGTGCGTCGCGCGGCAGTGGAGGCCTCGATCTACCTGGCCGATCGACTGATGGTTCGGGCTGGCCGCAAGAAGAGCAAGGAGCGCGACGAGGAGGACCTCCGCCGTGCCGGCGAGCTCTTCCTGGAGGCTGCGCAGCACGCTGCGGTGCTCGCCTTCCGGGCTCCGGAGGAGATGAGGACCCGTGAGGACCTGCTTCGGCTCCACCAGCTGCTGCTTCCGGGCGTGCCGCACGAATGGGCACTTCGTGGGCTTGATTCAGTGAGGGTCGTCCGTATCGAGCCCGACCGATGGATGCAACGCGATGGCGCTGTGCTACCGCTGGAGACCGCCGACATGATGAGTGCGCCGGCCGCGCGCGCACTGCGCATCGCCCACGCGAATCGCCTCGCCCAGCAATGGGACAGCGCGCGGGATGCCAATCCGCCCGTGGAGCCGCCCGATGCCGCGAGGGTCGCGATGGCGATAGGCGACTCGTTGGAGCTTGCCCGCACCGTCGCGTCCGGCACCGAGACCGACCTGTCGCTGATCGTGGAGTCCATGTGCTGCCTTGCGCTTGCGGCGGATCCGGACGTGGCCGCGATCCTCTGGCCTGCGGAACCGGAGCGGACCGCGCGTGCATCGGAGTCAGCCGCCCTGGCCCGCGGCTTGCAAAGGCGGCTCGAGGGACGCGAGCGCGAACTGGCCGATGGCCCGATCAGGGTCGCGAACTGGTTTGCGAAGGCGCGGCTGGATCTGCTCGAGCCGCGGCAGGCTGCGCCTGGCCCGAGCCAGTGACCTGCTCGGGCAGAGGTGCGTGTGGAGTGGAGGTGCGGTGCGAGGGCGTGCCGACCCGTACGTCATGCCGCGTGGCAATAGGGAGGCCCCGCCCGGGGAGACTTGTCCGGGTCGGGGCCAATCCAGGGTTGCTCTTCTTCGCGATGGCCGCCTCACTGCACACGCGCCCATCATTCGCGGCTGGTCCCGCGCGCGGTCGGACGGGGAGAAGCTTCCGCGCACGGGAGCAGCCGGTGCCAGTCGAGTCGCTCCCTCCGCGACTCGCCTGACATCGGACACCGTCGAATTCTGACAGCCGACTGCAAGCGAAGTGGCGCGATTTTTGGCAGCGATCCCGCTTCTACACTCCGTGGCGTGTCTGCACGGCATCTGGCGATCTACACCGGGTCATTCGACCCGCCGACGCACGGCCACCTCGATGTGCTCTCCCGCGCACGGAAGCTCTTCGACGAGATTGTCGTCGGCGTGGGGCGCAATCCCGACAAGGTCGAGCTCTTCACCGCCGAGGAGCGCGTCGCGCTGCTGAGTCCGCTGGTGCAGCAGCTGGTCGCGTCCGATCGGGGCTCGGCCTCGTGCAGCGTCGCCCGGTACTCGGGCCTGACGGTCGACTTCGCGCGCAGCCGCGGTGCCGTCGCGATCATCCGCGGCATCCGCAACGTGACCGACCTTGCCGCGGAGTGCCAGTTCGCCATCACGAACCGCCAGGTGGCGGGCATCGAGACGGTGTTCGTCGTGACTGGCGAGTCGCACGCGTTCCTGTCGTCGAGCCTCATCAGGCAGATCGCCGGCTTCGGGGGATCCCTCGATGCGCTGAGCAGGTTCGTGCCGCCCAACGTGGCCGAGGCGATGCGCGTGAAGATGGAGGACCCGCGGCATCCGCTCGCGAGGCTCGCGCGCGAGTCGCAGGCCGACTGAGCCGCATAGGGGCGCCGCCGCCCATGCGCAGCGGCGCGCGGCGAGCGTCACCGTGCCGTCGTGATGACGAAGCCGAGCTCGTCGGCCACCTGACGGTGGTGCCGGCGCATGTGCGACCGCACCTCGCGGATGCCCGGCATCGTCAGCGGATGGTGCTGAAGCGCCACGAAGTAGCTCATCTCGAAGAGTGTCGACTCGGTCCAGTCGACCTCCTCCCGGAATCCCGACACGGCCACGGCTCTTGTGACCCGCAGGAACTGCCGGATCCGGCGGGGCGGGAGCGCCACCGTGCGGCAGCCGCCGAAGTGCACGACCCGCCCGCGGCACTGCCCTGCGAGGCGCGACTCGAGCGCGTCGATGTCCATCCGCTCCTCGTGCCTCCTGACGTCGCCGGGCAGGAGCAGGCCTCGGCGCGTGTGTATGGCCAGCCACAGGATTGAGTAGCCGTGGTGCGCGCCGAGCATCCACTTGCGCAGGTAGTGCGAGATCTCGGCTGCCGTCGCGACATCGCGGTGCACGAAGGGGATGCGGTAGTCGCTGGACCTGAGGAACTCGAGCGCGTGCCGGACTGAGATCGATGACGTGAGCCCGAACCACTCCGACTCGAGGCAGAAGATGCCCTTGCGGTACACGTGCACGCCCCGATGCTATGAGATGCGCGCACGCCCCGACGCGTAGACTCGGAACGTGGCCGAGTACCGGATCATCTCGATTGGCGCGATGGCGGCGCATCCCCTGTGGGACGAGAGGGGAGAGGTGCGTCCCGCGCATGCGACGACGACGCTCGTCACCGCAGGCGACCGGCGCATCATCGTGGATCCCTCGCTGCCGCCGCAGATCCTCGTGCCTCGGCTGGCGGAGCGCTCGGGCCTCGGTCCGGAGCGGATCACCGACGTCTACCTGACGAACTTCAACCCGATGCGCAGGCGTGGCATGGCGGCCTTCGACGGCGCGCGGTGGTGGATCCCGGAGGCCGAGCGCGCCGCGATGGACGCATCGCTGCGGGAGCGCCTCGAGGAGGCCGAGGAGGCCGACGACGAGGATGTGGCGCGCATCGTGCGCGTGGAGCAGGCGCTGCTCGAGCGCTGCCGGGACTGCCCCGACTCGCTTGCGGAGGGCGTCGACCTGTTTCCGCTCGCCGGCGTGACCGAGGGCAACGCGGGTCTCCTGCTGCCCCAGCGCCGCGACACCGTGCTGATCTGCGGCGATGCCATCCCCACGGTCGAGCACCTGTCGGCGGGCCGCCTGATGTCCCCGTGCGCCGATGTGGAGCGGGCACGCGACAGCTTCCGTGAGGCCATCGAGATCGGGGACATCCTGGTGCTTGGCCGCGACAACGCGGTCTCGAATCCCATGCGCGGGCCCTTCGGCATAGGGCCGGGCGCCGAGTAGCCCCTCCTACACTTGCGGGATGAGCGACGCCGCGAGCGAGGCCGTATCCATGAGGTCAGTTCAGCGGATGGTCCGCACGGGCGGGCGCTTCGCCTGCCTGACGTGCTACGACGCCACGACGGCGCGGTGGCTCGCGCGTGCAGGCATCCACGTGCTGCTCGTCGGGGACACCGCCGCCGAGATCGTGCTCGGCCATCCCTCGACGGTGCACGCACCGCTGGACTTCCTCATCCAGCTCACGGCTGGAGTCAAGCGCGGCGCGCCAGGATGCCTGGTGATGGCCGACATGCCATTCATGAGCTACCACGCGTGCGACGCGGACGGCGTGCGCAACGCCGGCCGGTTCATGACTGAGGGCATGGCGGATGCGGTCAAGCTGGAGTTGGACAGGTCGTTTGCGCCGCTCGTGGCCCTGCTCGCGCGGGCGGGTGTCCCGGCAGTCGCGCACATCGGCAGCAGGCCCCAGCACGCCAAGCGCCACGGCGGCTACTACGCGGCCGGCAAGAGCGCGGCATCTGCACTGGCGCTGATCGACGATGCCGTGGCGCTGCGCGACGCGGGCGCGAGCATGCTGCTTGTGGAGGCCACGCCTGCCGAGGTGACGGAGCGGATCGTGGCGTCGGTGGACATCCCGGTGATCGGGTGCGGGGCTGGTCCGGCGTGCCATGGGCAGGTCGTCGTGCTCCAGGACCTGCTTGGCATGACGGAGTGGCAGCCAGCCTTCGCGGCGCCCGCGGCGCGCGTGGGCGAGCAGATCTCGGCGGCGGCGTCGGAGTGGGTGCGGAGGGTGGCATCGGGTGACCTTGGCGAGCATCCCTACGTGATGGGCGCCGCCGAACGGGAGGCCTTCGAGCGCCGTACGGGGAATGGCCCCAACGCCCGGAAGGTGACGACACCATGATGAGATTCCAGACCCTGGTGCCTGCCGCGATCGTGTCCCTTGCTGCCGTCGTGGCGCTCGTCGCGGCCCCGCGCTCGCTGCGTGTGCGCGACGAGTCGGTGGCGAGGGCGGAGCTCGTGTCCGCACGCGACCGGCTCGCGCGCGCAAACCCGCTGCACGAGCTCAGCACGGCGATGCGTGACGTTGCGGCGATCGTCGAGCCGAGCGTCGTGTACGTGATGACGGGCGGCATGGCGCGAACTCGTGGCGTCGGCCAGCGCTTCGTCAATAGCGGCTCCGGATGGATCTACGACACCGATGGCCACATCGTGACCAACGCTCACGTGGTGGACGGCGCGCAGCGCATCGAGGTCCAGACGCACACGGGCGAGGTCCTCGATGCTGAGGTGGTCGGCATCGACCTCAAGACCGACATCGCCGTCCTGCGCGCCGAGAATGACGACCTCCAGCCGGCGATGCGCTCGGGCGAGCTGCCCATGCAGGGCGAGTTCGTCTTCGCGTTCGGATCTCCCTTCGACTTCCGCTTCTCGATGAGCGCGGGGATCGTGTCGGGCATCGGCCGCTCCGCGGGCCTGCCTGACATCGACTACGAGAACTTCATCCAGACTGACGCCGCGATCAACCCTGGCAACTCCGGAGGCCCGCTCACGGACGTGTACGGCAAGGTGATCGGCATGAACACGGCGATCGCCACGGGCCGCGGCGGCACGCTTGGGCAGGGCCAGTTTGCGGGCATCGGGCTGGCGATCCCGATGGACATCATCGAGAACGTGGTCGGGCAGATCATCGAGAAGGGCGAGGTCGAGAAGGGATTTGTCGGGGTGGGGGTGCTGGCGCTCGACGACATTGCCAGGGCGCAGGTCCGCGATCCGGTGTTCCGATGCGTGGCCGAGCACTTCGACGGGCAGGGTGCGGTCGTCAACCGCATCAGTCCGGGCAGTCCGGCTGAAGCGGCAGGGCTGCAGGTCGGTGACGTGATCACGGCGATCGACGGCACGCGGATCACCGACAGTTCGCGCGTCCCTGCGCTGATCGGCACGCGCCGGCCGGGACAGGTGGTGCGCTTTGACGTGTGGCGTCCCGTGCCCGCGGAGTCGCGCGGCGAGATGCGCGAGTTCGAGGTGGCGCTCGTGCGGCGTGCGCCGGAGTCCGAGGCCGGGAGCTTCGCCTCGATGCTGCGCGGGCTCGGTCTCGCGAGGCTGGTGACGGCGTCGAAGGAGACCTGCGCAGCGGCGAATGTGCCCTACGTGCGCGGTGTGCTGATCGAGGAGGTGTCCGAGGGCAGCGCGGCGGCGGGCGTCCTTCCCGACGGGGCCGTGATCGTGGCGGTCGAAGGCCAGTCGGTGGGCAACCT
>VERO01000102.1 GCA_018882625.1 Phycisphaerales bacterium
CTCCCCATGCTGTCCACCGCGTCATCCTGGGTCGCGTGCCGCAGCGCTTGGCGGAACGCCTCCCGCCGTCTTCACCGTCGAGTGCGCGATGGAGCGCCCGCGCGCCACCAGCTCGTGCGCGATCTCCCACACGGGGCCCGCACCCATCACCAGCACCAGGTCACCATCCTGGCACGTCGCCTCGAGCCGCTCGACGATCGCGCCGAAGGAGGCGATGTGTGTCGCGTCTATGCCGCGCCGGCGCAGCCGCTCGACGAGGTCCTGCGAGCTCACCTTCGCGCGCTCCGCCTCGCTGTCGCGCACGAAGTAGATGTCGGGCACGATGACCACGTCGGCGCCTGCGAAGCTCTGCGCGAACTGCTCGAGCAGGAACCGAGTGCGGCTGTGCTGGTGGGGCTGGAACACGCACACGAGGCGCCGCGGCTGCTCCGCGTGGCGGAGCGCCGCGATCGTCTTCTCGCACTCCGTGGGGTGGTGGCCGTAGTCGTCGATCACGCGGACACGGGCGCCGCTGGGCATCGTCCGCTCGCCGATGGGCTGCATGCGCCGGTCGACGCCGGCGAACGAGGCGAGGGCGCCCTCGATGGCGCTGCGCGTCGCGCCGAGCCATGCGGCGAGTATGCCTGCGGCCGCCGAGTTCAGCGCATTGTGCTCGCCTGGAAGGGCGCAGCGCCACACGAGGATCTCCTCGCCGTCGTGCGACACGCTCGTGATGCGCGTCACGGGATCGTGCTGCACGCGGTAGTCGGCGCTTGGCGCCCAGCCGAAGGTGGAGACTGCGCAGCGCAGGCCGCTCGCGACCGCACGGCGGTGCGCGCCGTCGTGCGCGATCAGCAGGCGCCCGCCGGCCGAGGCCTCTGGCAGAAGCCCTGCGAAGCGCCTGAACGCGGCGATGATCTCGTCAAGCGACGCGTACACGTCGAGGTGGTCCTCCTCGATGTTGTTGATGAGCGCCAGTGTCGGCCTGTGGTGGTGGAAGGATCGGTTGAACTCGCACGCCTCCGCGATCAGGATGCCTGCGGCGCCAGCCATCGATCCTCGGGGGATCTGCAGGCCGCCGCTTCGCGACCCTCCGCCGATCTGCTCGCAGCGCGCACCCACGATGAATGAGGGGTCAAGGCCGGCCTGGATGCACACGTGGGACAGGAGCGCCGTGGTGGTGCTCTTGCCGTGCGTGCCTGCGATGCTGACGCCGGTGCGGCCCTCCATCGCGAGTCCGAGGGCCTGCGCGTAGGAGATGCACGGGATTCCCGACTGCGCCGCGAGCGCCCGCTCGGGATGGCTCTCGGGCACTGCGGCGGAGTGCACGAGCAGGTCCGTGCCCTCGGGGAGCGCTGGCATCGCGCCACCCGCGTGGACTGGAATGCCGTCCGCGACCAGAGCTTGGGTTGTGGCGCTGGGCGCGCCATCGCTGCCAGTCACTGCGCAGCCACGCGAGCGGATCATCAGCGCAAGCCCGCTCATGCCGCAGCCGCCGATTCCGGTGAAGTGGATGGAGCGGCCAGAGAGTGCATCCATGGGATGACCGCCGCTGCCTGACGCGTCCTTGCGTGCATGCATACGGGGATGGTATCGGCGAATCTCCGCGACCTCCTTTCGATTCCACCTCTTACAATCGCGGCATGCCATCATCCGCAGAGGAGGCGATCCGGGCGCAGGTGCTCATCGTGGACGATGAGCCCGAGCACGCCGAGACGATGGCCGATGCGCTGCGCAAGCCCGGGCATGTGTGCACGATCGTGAACGGAAAGGCACAGGCCGAGGCGGAGCTCGCGCACGGGTCGTTCGACGTGATCGTGACCGACCTGGTGATGGAGACCCCGCGGTCGGGCATGGAGGTCCTGGCGCTGGCCCGCGAGCACCAGCCTGGCGCTGCCGTGATCATGGTCACGGCGCACGGGGACATCCCGACGGCGAAGGATGCCCTGCGGGGAGGGGCCTACGACTTCATCGTGAAGCCGCTCGACCTGGTGGTCTTCCGGAACCTGGTCCAGCGGGCGGCCGAGACCGTGGTGCTCCGGCACCAGAACGCCAGCCTGCGCGGCCAGGTCGAGGCGGCCTACGGGTTTGAGGGGATCATCGGCGACTCCCAGGCGATCCGGCAGGTCATCGAGTCCATCCGTCGCGTGGCTCCCAGCCAGATTCCGGTGCTCATCACCGGCGAGTCCGGCACCGGAAAGGAGCTCGTGGCGCAGGCGATCCACAGGCACTCCAAGCGCGCAGAGCGGCGGTTCGTGCCCTTCAATGCGGCTGGACAGGCGGAGAGCCTGCTCGAGGACCAGCTCTTCGGCCACATGCGGGGCGCCTTCACCGGCGCCGACCGGGACCGCGAGGGCGTGTTCGAGTACGCCGACCGGGGCACCGTGTTCCTCGACGAGATCGGCGACATGCCACTGTCGATGCAGCCCAAGCTGCTCCGGGTGCTCGAGAAGGGCGAGGTGGTGCGGCTGGGGTCGAATGAGCCTCGCCGCGCCGACGTGCGCTTCGTGAGCGCCACAAACCGCGACCTGCGCGACATGATCAAGGCGGGCACGTTCCGCGAGGACCTCTTCTACCGGCTGCGCGGCGTCGAGATCGCGCTGCCCGCGCTGCGGGAGAGGCGCGAGGACATCCCGATGCTGGTCCGCCACGCCGTCGGCAAGTTCGCGAAGGAGCTGGGCCGTCCCATGCCCAATGTCTCCGAGCCCGCCATGATGCGCCTGCTCGGCTACCGCTGGCCGGGCAATGTGCGCGAGCTGATCAATGTGGTGCACCAGATGGTCGTCACCTGCGGCGACGAGATCGCGCTGCGCGACATCCCTCCGGAGGTCCGCGCCGACGACGGCGACGATTCAGGGTCCATCGGAAGCCTCGCCGGCGTGGGGCTTGACCGCCTCGAGAAGGAGGCAATCCGGCAGACCCTCGCGATGACCGACGGGAACCGCGAGAAGACCGCGCAGCTGCTGGGGATCGGCGAGCGCACGCTCTACCGCAAGCTGAAGGACTACGGCTTGCGCTGAGCGCACTGGCACGGACCCGCCATGCCCTGGATCCTCCATCGCCACATGTTCGCGGAGGTCGCGCGCGTCGTCGTGCTGACCACAGTCGTCGTGGTGATGGTCGTGGCCTTCGGCGCCGTCATCAAGCCGATGAGCTCGAACCTGCTCGGTCCGGGAGGCATCGCCAAGTACGTGGCGATCGCGACGGTGCCGATGCTGCAGTTCGCGCTTCCCTTTGCGGCGGGCTTCGGGGCGACGCTCGTCACGCACCGCTTCGCGGCCGAGAACGAGCTGCTGGCGATGAGCACGAGCGGCATGCGGTGGAGCGCGATCCTCCTTCCGCAGGCGCTGCTCGGCACGCTGCTTGGTGGCGTGATGTTCGTGCTCGTGCAGTCGGCGGTGCCGCGCTTCTGGGGGCTGGCGGAGCAGGTGGTTGCCGACGACGCGGCGCAGGTGTTCGTGGCCACCATCCGGCGCGGCGAGGCTTTCCAGGCCGGCAACATGCTGATCTGCGCGGATGCGATCGCGATGGCGGAGCCTTCGCCGGGCTCGCAGGCCGAGCAGCGCATCGTCATGGAGGGCGTCGTGGCGCTCGAGACCGACCCGACGTCCAAGGCTGTCACCGAGTTCGTGGCGCGCGGCGCCACCGTGGACCTCTACGGCCGCGGCGGCGATCTCCTGATCAAGATCGCGATGAGCGACGCCACGGTGATCCGGCCGCAGGAGGGCACTGTGATCCGGCTGCCGACCGCGGAGCCCGGCGTGATGAGCATGGACCGCAGCTGGGAGCGAAGCCCGAAGTACCTCCCCTACATGGAGCTCCAGGCCGTCATCGCCAACCCGGAGCTCGGGCCAAGGCCGCGCGACATGCGCGGGCGCATCGTCGAGGCGCTTGGCCTGGCGCGGATCTACCGTTCGGTGGAGCGTGAGCTCGCGGAAGGACGCCCAGGCCGCGTCGACCACCCCGAGAGCGGACGTGCCTACGAGATCTCCGACGCCCGCATCTCGTCCGCGGGCATCGTGCCGGCGCCTCCTGCGCGTCAGGTCACCGTGCGCGAGTTCGCGGATGGGCGGCTGACGCGAGAGGCGGCCACATCCCAGGTCACGTTCGTCGCGACAGAGGGGGCAGGGAGCCAGGGCAGGTTCGACATGGTGCTTGCGGCGCCCGAGGCGCGTGCGGTTCTCGACGGGCAGGGGAGGCCGACGCGCTGGCCCGCGCGCATCGTCGGCGTCCTGGCGCCCGGCCTCACGGATGCCGATGGCTCGGCGCGGGCCGCCGCGGCGGAGGCGGCTCCTGCGCTGCGCGCTGAGATCGACGAGCTGTCGTCGCGCGCCAGCGTCCCGTGGTCCGCATCCATGAGGGAGGTGAACGCGCTCCGCGCCCGCTGGGAGCACGAGTCGAGGCGCATCGTGGTCGAGGCGCGCTCGCATGAGTGGATGCGCGTCGCGCAGAGCGTGGCCGTGCCGCTGGTGGTCATGCTCGGCACGGTGCTCGCGGTGCTGTTCCGATCGAGCCTGCCGCTCACCGTCTACTTCCTGTCGTTCCTCCCGGCGCTCGCCGAGATCATCCTGGTCGCGAGCGGGCAGTCGATCTACAGGAACGGCTCCACCGGCATGGGGCTGGCGGTGATGTGGTCCGGGCATGTGGTGCTCGCGGCGCTGCTGGCCCTCTCGTGGTGGAGGGTCGCGGGGCACTAGCGATGGGCATCCTGGACCGCCACATCCTCGCCCGGTTCCTGTGGAACTTCGTGCTGCTCTTCGCGGCGCTCTACCTCTTCGCGGTCTCCGTCGACGTGATCATCAACCTGCCGCGATTCGGCGAGGCGGCGCAGAAGATGAGCCCCGACGGGAAGTCCACGGTGATGGGCATCGTGCGCGCGATCCTGGCCTTTCACGGCCCGCGCGTCTTCCAGTTCTACCAGTACATGATGGGACTGGTGGCGATCGGTGCGGCTGGCTTCACCTGCGTGGGCCTCGTACGGTCGCGCGAGCTTGTGGCCATGATGGCGGTGGGCCGGTCGCTTCCGCGCGCGACGCTCCCGATCGTCGCCGGCGCCGCGGCCCTGTGCGCGCTGCAGGTCGCGAACCAGGAGCTCGTGATCCCGCGTCTTGCGGATCGCCTCATGGTCGACAGCCACACGTGGGCAGGCGTGGACCGCGTGCCGGGCTGGCCTGTGCGCATGGTCGCCGATCCCAGCGGCATCAGGCTGAGTGCGCGCAACTACGACCCGTCCACCGAGACGCTCACGGGCGTGTACGCGATCGAGCGCCTCCCCGACGGCTCGATCGGCCGGCGCTTTGAGGCCGCCGCCGCCACGTGGGACCGCGCGCGCGGACTGTGGATGATGGAGTCTGGCACGGTGCAGTCGCCGGGCACCATCGAGGTCGGAGCGTCCGGCCAGCCCATCAGTGCGAGCCCTGCGGCCGAGCTGCCCGTGCGCATCGATCCTGATGCGCTCGTGATGAAGCAGAACGCGCTCTATGCCCACATGCTCGCGTCCGAAGACCTCTCGCGCCTGCGCCAGGGCGGCGTCATCGACGCGGACTCCGCGCGCCGCACGGAGCTCTCGCGGCTTGCGGGGCCTGCCATCTCGCTGCTGATGGTGATGGTTGCGGTTCCGTTCTTCGCGCTGCGGGAGCCGCACGGACTCTTCCGCGGTGCGGTGCTGTGCGCGGCGACGACCACCCCGGCGATGATGGTGGCGCTGCTCATGATGGCGATGAGCCTGCCCGGGATTCCGCCGGCGATCGGCGTGGCGCTCCCGGTGGCTCTGCTGCTGCCGGTCGCGGTGTGGCGGCAGGTGTCGATGCCGACGTGACGCAGGGTGCGGGCGGCGACTGCCGGAGCGATGGCGGTCACGGCACCCGTCGAGTGTCGCGCGTGCGGCGCCAGGACTCCTCGAGCGGGCGGTCGAAGATCGTCGGATCGAGACCTCGCACGACCTCGCGCAGGATCCGGTCCATCTCGACGCGGTCGACGGCCAGCCGGGCGGTGCGCTCGCTGTCGCTGCGCGCTGCATCGGGCGTCACGCCATCGCCGGGGATCTCGGCCTCGCAGCGCACGATCACGTATCCGTCATCGACGAGCACAGGCGCTGAGCTCGACCCGACCTCGAGCGTCCACAGCGCCTCGCGCACGGTCGCGGGCCAGGTCGGGTCGAGCCTGGAGATGGGCGAGACGAGCCCGCCCCGGTCGCGGCTGGCGTCAGTCGACATCGCGGAGGCCACGTCAGAGAACGACTGGCCGGCGCCGAGCCGGTCCATGGCGGACTGGACCGATGCGAGATCCGGCAGCACGATGATGCGCGCCGCGCGACGTGGGCCATGCCGGAGGTCGTAGGCGGTGGCGATCTCGGCCTCGCCAACGGAGGACTGGCTTCGCGCGAGCGCACGCAGCGCGGCATTGCGCCACAGCAGCGACTTCCACCGGAGCGCACCGAGGCCCTGTGATGCGCGGAGCGACTGGAGCAGCTGCTCGGCGCGCGACGGATCCGCAGAGAGCGCCTCGCGTGCCATCGTCTCCTCGCGCGCGATCGCCGCGTCGTCCACGGCCAGCTCGCGCCGTGCAAGCTCGGTGCGCAGCGCACGCTCCACCAGCATCTCCTCCAGCACCAGTGCGCCTGCCGCCTCGATCGCGCGCGCGTCAAGCTCGTCGCCCGGGATCGCGTCGTTGCGCCACATCGCGGGTGCGGCACCCGCACGCGTCGACGCCTGCGCGGGCGTCGAGGGTTCGCGCGGCGCATCCTGCCGGAGCGGCGCTCCGGACTCCGCATCGCCGCCCGCATCGGCCTGCGCCTGCGCACGGCCCGCACCGGTGCGCGCGGGCTCGAGTCCCCGACGTGCGCCGCAGGACGCAGCCGTCGCGAGCGCGAGTGCCGCGATGAGCGTGGCGGCGGGCCGGAGCGCGTCGTTCATGACGCGCATTATCCCGGTCCGTCCCCATCAAGCGCCAGCAGCGCGCCGTGCGGTCCCGACCACACCACACGGCCTCCAGCGCGCAGCCCCTCGATCGCACCTGGACCCAGGATCGGGTCGATCCAGCCCGATCGCGACCACACATCGATCATCACCTCGTCGATCGCCAGGTGAGTCCATCCCTCGTCGGCAAGCACCTGCGCGGCGGCGCGGCCATCGCCTCCCGTGGCTGCAAGGGCCCGCGCCACCGCACCGCGGTCCCACACCGAGCACCAGTCCAGGGGGATGTCGGCGCGCACCCATGCCGTTGCCGCCAGTCCCACAGACGCGATGCGCGCAGAGCCGGGATCGAGGGCATTGATTGCCTGAACCAGGTTTGACGGTGGCGTGCCAGTGGACGGCGCCATCGTGCTGTCCCGCATGTCGGTGCCGGAGCGCCGTGCCGCACCGGTGCCCGCGAGATCATGCGCAGACCCAATCCACAGGGCCGCCAGCCGTGGCTCCCGGCCATCGCTCAGGAAGGCGAGCGCCGGCTGAGCGCTCCAGGCGATCAGCGCGACTCCGAGGATCGCCGAGTGTCGGACCTTCGGCAACTGCACGAGGGTGCACGCCACGAGCACCGCGCCGGGCACGACAGTGGGCAGCAGGAACCTGCTCTGGAGGTGCGTGCCCGCAAGCCACGCCGCCACCTGCACGGCCAGGATGAGCGCGCACAGCGCACACGATGTGCGCACCGTGCGCGTCCGGAGCGCGCCGATGGTCGCCCATGTCGCCGCGGCTACCGCCATCACGGGCATCAGCGTCCACAGTGGCCGCCATGCCACGCCGGTCGCGGGAGGCGCGCCCCATCCGAAGGCGATCCACTGCTGCCACAGCGCGACCCATGGCGAGAGCCCTTGTGG
>VERO01000103.1 GCA_018882625.1 Phycisphaerales bacterium
CGTGGCGCAGTACGAGAATGACCTGCGCACGGGAGACGAGCCGGGCGGCGCAGCGGATCTCGTGTTCGGCGGAGGCAGCTACGAGTACACGCTGATGTCCAGGCCGATCACGGTGCGCGAGGGCGGCGAGGTCCGGAGCACCACGATCCTCGCGCCCGTCGACTTCAGCGAGTCGTTCCTCGATTCCGTGTACGGACCGAACGACATCGGCGGGCGCACGCTCTATGACCCGGGCCGCGCCTGGTTCGGGGTGGCGCTCTCGACGTTCGGCATGGTGTGGAACGAGCGCATCCTCGAGACGCTCAATGTGCCTGCCCCGGACGAGTGGGCGGACCTTGCTGACCCTGCGCTCGCCGGGTGGGTGGGGATGGTGAACCCTGCGCAGAGCGGATCCGTGGCCACGGTGTTCGAAACGATCCTGCTGCGCCTCGGATGGGACGAGGGATGGGCCGTGCTCCGGCGCGCGTGCGGCAACGCGAACACGTGCACCGCCTCGAGCCAGGCCGTGCCGCTGCTCGTGGCGTCTGGACAGTGTGCGGCGAGCATCGCGATCGACTTCTACGGCCGCTTCCAGGAGCAGGCGCTTGCCGTGAGCGCCCAGCGGCTCGGGCGTCCGGAACTTGACCGCCTCCGGTTTGCGGCGCCTCCAGGCCAGACTGTCGTGGATCCCGATCCCATTGCGATGCTGCGTGGCGCGCCGCACCCCGAGCTCGCGCGGCGCTTCATCGAGTTCGCGCTCTCCCGCGATGGCCAGGCGCTGTGGCAGTTCAGGCCGGGCGAACCGCCGTGCTGTGGCCTGCACGGACCCACGGAGCATGCGCTGCGCAGGCTGCCCGTGAGCCGATCGCTCTATGCGGAGTGCAGTGACTGCCTCATCGACCGCGGAGATCCCTTCGCCGACGCGAGCCCGCTGCCGAACCAGCCCATCTTCAGGCCCTTTGTCGCGCCGCTCTTCCTGGCGATGTACATGGATCACCACCACCTGCTGTCGGACGCATGGCGCGCGATCCGCGAGCACCCCTCCTATCCGCAGACGCCTGATGGAGGGCGTGCGCCGCTCGTGCGCGCCTCCGACGTCAGCGATCCGCACTTGCGCACGATGCTCGAGCTCTTCGACTCGATGCCGGTGTGCGCAGCCCCGGCCGGCGCATCGCTCTCGCTCGCTGCGCCAGGCAACTTGCCTGCGATCAAGGCAGGATGGCTCGATGGCGGATTCGCGGGCGATGGCCTCTGGCCCGAGGGCGCGGATCCGCGCGAGAGGGCCCGCATGCTCTGGAGCGCGCAGTTCCGCGCGAACTACGGGCGCATCATCGAGATGGGCCGCACTGGCGCTGGGGCACCCGAGGGAGCGCACGATGGATGACCGTCCGGTGCATCTGGAGCTTGACCGCGCGACGGGCCTGCATGTGACGTGGGCCGATGGGGCGCGCCAGTTCTACCCGGTCGCGCACCTGCGCCGGCAGTCTCCATCCGCAGATGCTCGCGAGCTGCGCGAGCAGCTTGCGGCAAACCCGCTGACCGTGCTCCCGGCATCGCACGCGTCCGGACCGCTGCGTGCCGAGTCGATCGAGCTCGTCGGGAACTACGCGTGCAGGATCCGGTTCTCCGACGGCCACGACACCGGCATCTACTCGTGGCGCTACCTGCGGTCCATCGCGCCTGGGGAACCATGATGCAGGCGCGCGATGCGGCACCCGGGCAGGGCCCGATGCCAGACGGGATGCCCGAGCGCGCGTTCCGCGCCATGCGTACCGTCACTGTGGAGCAGCTCTCGGCGCTCGTGCCGCACGCGAACAACGTCCAGATCGTCGGGTGGATCGACGAGGCCGCACGTGCGCATGGCGACTCCTCCGGGCTTACGCGGGAGCGCATGCACCGAGAGGGGCGCATGTGGTTCGTGGCGCGGCATGAGATCGACTACCTCGCCGAGAGCTTTGCGGGAGACCAGATCCTTGTCGGCACATGGCTGGCTGGCGTCACGAAGACCACGGCGATGCGGGCCACAAAGGTGTGGCGCCGGCATGACGGCGCCGCCGCATGGGAGCTGGCGGTGGACGCGCTCTCGCGCTGGGTCCACATGGATCTCGGCACGCGCCGGCCGAGCAGGATTCCCGCCGCAGACCTCCGCGTGTACGGCTGGACCGACGGCGAGGCCCATCCATGCGCACCAGCACGCCATCCATGAACCCGAACCAAAAAACTGCGCTGCCTGCCCCTCCCCATCCGATACTCGTGCATCGCCAGTTCGCGTGGCCGAAGTGCAGGCCGCAGCGTGCGACCGGCGATCTCCACGAGCATCTTTCTCCCCTCCGCTCCGCCGGCCCCAGAAGTGCGGTCGGTGGGGTTTTTTTGGCGTGCCTTGCGACGCTCTGGGGATGCATGGCGGTATCGGCCGCGAGCCTGACGCATCAGGCGCAGCGCGACCCCGCGGGGACGGTTGCGCTCGGTGCGCTGGCGGAGCGGCAAACCGAATCCGGCCAACGGGGGCTTGCGGCGGTGGAGCGCGACGGCACCGGCCTCGCCGTGGACGGCCAGCGCCTGCGCATCGCGCCGCAACCATGCACGCGCATCGTCATCCTGCCTGACCGGACCACAGGCAACGACGCCGGACTCTCCTACGTCGATGAGGCCGTGGAGGACATCAACCGCCTCCGTCCTGATGCGGTGATCGCGATCGGCGACATGGTGCAGGGATACACGCGCAATCCCGCAGAGTGGAACCGCCAGGCCGACGACCACCTCGCGCGCGTGCAGCGGCTCCAAGTCCCCTTCCTTCCTCTCGTCGGCAACCACGACGTCATCTCAGGCACGCGGGAGGCCGGAGACCGCACCTACGAGCGCATGTACCGCGAGCGGTACGGCCCGCGCTGGTACCGCGCCGACTTCGAGCACCTCGTGGCGCTGGCGCTCGACAGCGACGAGCCATGCGACGGGCGCAAGCCTGGCCTTGGCGACGCGCAGGTCCAGTGGCTCACGCGGGAGCTCGAGTCGCTGCGCGACGATCCGCGCGCGCGCATCGTGCTCGTGCACCGCCCCCTGTGGCGCACCGGCTCGAGCCGCGCTGAGTGGGATGCACGTGTGCATCCGGCTCTTGTGGCGGCGCGTGTCGATGCGGTGATCGCCGGCCATCTCCACGCCCTGCAGATGGACGAGCCCAGGGACGGGATCGCCTACCTCGTGGTCGGCACATGCGGAGGCAACGTGGACCAGCTTCCGCTCGCAGGCCAGCTCCATCACCTGACCGTGCTCAACGCATGCGGCGGCGACGTGGACCTCTCGCACGTGCCCGCCGGCGCGACGATCGCTGCCGACTTCATCCGGTCATCGGACCAGGAGCGCGCGTACGCGCTCAAGCGTGACCGCACCATGTCATTCGAGGGATCGCTGCCGGAGAGTGCGCCAGCAGGAACTGCCGTGCGACTGGAGTGCGTGATCGCCAATCCGCTGGACACCCCGATCGACATCCAGCTCATGCCTGAGCCGCTCGACCCGCCGCCCGAGCCCGCCGGTGGCGGAGAGAGGTTCCTGTCGACGGCCAGGTCGGACATGGCCAATCCCTTCACGTGGCACGCGTCGTCGCCATGGTCGCTGGAGACGGTTGCCCCAGTCACGATTGCCGCGCGCCAGAGCGCGCGCATTCCGGTCACCTTCCGTGCCACGGCCGATGCAGTGCGCTCGGTGCCCCCGCTGATCGCAGGGCGGGCGCGCTTTGCCGACTCGCGCAGCCGCACCGTGGACGTGATCCTCCGTGCTCGGCCCGACATCGCGCGGACCCTCAGGGTTGATGGCGGCGTCGGTGCGCGGTGGCCAATCAGCGCCTGGCCGTGGACACCCTACGACACGCGCGAGCCCGACGGCAGCCTGTCCCTGTCGCGCGACGGATCTGGACACCTCTGGATCGAGGTGACGATTCCCGACGGCACCGCGACGGGCGATGCGGCGCCACTGCAAGGTCCCCAGCAGGCCGGGCCCGACGCCAATCCCCGCAATGATGCCGTCAGGATAGAGATCAGCGCCGGTGACTCGACGATGTCGTGGCTCGTGGAGCCCCACGCGGGCCGGGCATACGGCGACCCGATCGTCGCCGAGTGGACGCTCCAGCGTGACGTCACGATCGACACCCCACACGGTCCCCACGCAGGGTGGTCGATCAGGGCGCGCATGGCGCCGGAGGCCGCCGCCGCAATGAAGGGCATCAATGCGTTCACAGCCGACAACGACCTCACCTACCACACCCAGTGGAGGTCCTTGTGCCCGCCTGGACGCCACGCTGCACTTGACGCGCAACCTGCGGGCGCATTGAATACGCAGAGGTAGGGGCTGGCAGCCTCCCCGCCGCTTCACATCACCCCAATGCTGCCAGCGAGGATTTCACCATGAAGCTCCATCTTGCACTCGCCGCCTCCATCGCCACGCTCGCGCTCGCGGGCTGCGGCGACACGGGCTCCCGAACCACCAAGGTCACCCCGAAGCCGCCGCCGACGGAGAAGATCAAGAGCCCGGACGCGGAGTTCGAGGAGAACCACAAGCTCGAGAGCACCTCGTCTGCTCCTCCCGGCACGGGCGCTCCAGGCGCCAAGCCGGCTCCCAAGAAGCCGAGCTGATCGGTCGTCAGCGCATAAGGTCATGACCCGAGGAAGCGCGGCGCCCGGAGCGGCGCAGCCTCGGGCATTTCCATTTGCGGTGTGGCGACGTGATTAGCGTTGCGGGCGCATGCTGCGCCCGCCGCCGTTGGCGAGGCGCGCGGGACGGCCACTCAGAACCCGTGCGTGAACAGTTCGCGCAGCACCGCAAGCCCTTCCGTAAGCGTGGGCTTGGGTGCCGCAAAGCTCAGCCGCAGGTGCGTGTCGCGCCGGCTGAACACTCCACCGGGCACCACCAGCAGCCGCCGGTCGACCGCACGCTCGCAGAACTGCTGCGCGGTCATGCCGAGGCGCTTGGGCACCTCGATGAACGCGTAGAAGGCACCGTGCGGGGTGGCGATCGTCGTGAGGTCGCCAAGCGCATCGATGATCATGTCGCGCCGTGAGGCGTACTCGGCGACCACCGGCGAGAGATCCACATGGAAGGCCTCGGATGCCGCGCACTGCAGCGGCGTGGGCGCGCAGATGTAGATGTGCTGCTGCAGCTTCGTCATCTGCGCGATGAGCCACGCAGGTCCCGCCGCATAGCCCAGCCTCCAGCCGGTGGCGCCGTAGGTCTTGCCGAACCCGCGGATCAGCAGCATGTCCTTGCTGTGGCGCGCAGGGCTCGGGCACCTGCCGCCCTCGAGGGCATCGCCGAAGACGAAACCGTCGTAGATCTCGTCTGACACCAGCATGATGCCCCGACGCGAGCACAGGTCCGCGATGTCGGCGAGCTCCTGCCCGGAGAGGACGACGCCGCACGGGTTGCCCGGGCTGTCCACAATGACCATCTTGGTGCGCGGCGTGAGCACCTGCTCGATGCGCGATGCCGTCATGCGGAAGTCGGGATAGGTGTCCACCGGCACCGTGACCGCGCCCCCCGCAAGCTTCGCGAGCTGCGGGTACAGCACGAACCACGGGTCCGGGATGACGATCTCGTCGCCCGCATCCAGCAGGCACAGCGCGGCGAGCACGAGGCCGCCGCTGGTGCCGTTGGTGACCATCAGGCCAAGACCGTCGTCCTTGCGCCAACCGATGTCGGCCGACAGGTGTCCCCATATCGCGGCATGCAGCTCAGGCACGCCTGCCGTCACCGAGTAGCCATTGCGGTTGCCCTCGATGGCCCGTATGGCCGCACTCTTGATGCGCGGATCCACAGGGAAGTCGGGCTGGCCGAGCGACAGGTTGATGGGATCGGCAATCCTCTGCCCGAGGTCATAGATGCGGCGGATGCCCGACGCCTCGACATCGAGCGCGCGATGGCTGAGCATGCGCTCCGACAGCGGAGCGTGTCGCGACACCTGCGTCATCGGACGCCGATCACTTCTTCTTGGCGGCCGCTCCCGCGGCCGGCTTCGCGGCGCCCGCCGCGGCCTTCGCGCCCGCGGCTGGGGCGGCGGCACCACCGGCGGCAGCCGCTTCCTCGCCAGCCTTCTTGGACGGCTTCTTGCCGGCGCTGACCTTGATCGAGCGCACCTTGACGATGCCGAGCGCGGAGTTCTTCTCAGGGTCGAACTTCTCGACCTCGGAGAGCTTGGCGATGCGCTCGGCACGGGTCAGCACGTTGCGGTGCTGGCTGAGGGCGCCGGACTTGGACTTGAGGCTGCGGTGGATGCTCATGGCTGGCTCTTCTGGAGCTTGGGGTAGTAGTCGCGGAAGTCGCTGTTTCCTCGGCGGAGCGCCTTCCATTGCGCGCCGACCTGCTTGATCTTCGCCTCGAGTGTCCTGATCTCCGGGCTGCCCCTTCCATCGGAAGGAAAGCCCGGGAGCACGACCACTTGGCGAAGCCGACCATTATGACCGCCCCCGATGTGCGCATCAAGCCCATTGGAGCGGCAGAAATCGACCATTTCGGAGGCCCCGGCGGGATCCGTGGTCGCCAGGATGAAGTAATTGAGTCCGGGAAGCCGCGGATCGTCGCCCGTGAATGGGGTCATGCCAGGGGTCGCGGACGGCGGAACGGCGGACGTGGCGCCGCCGATGTCCGCAACAGCGGGCACCGAACCAGCCGAGGCGGATCCTCCGCTGGACGATCCGGCGAGCGGATCGACGAGCGGCGGCACCGGACCCTGCAGGGATTCGCGCTCCCCGGCACTCTTCCCGACGCCGTAGCCGATGACGTACGCCACCGTGACAAGCGCCACGCCCGACGCCACGGCCAGCGCGATCACACCAGTCGGCAGCCGCACCGAACCGCGACCGGGCGCCGATGGCGCTGATTCACGCACCGCGCGGCGCATCTCGTAGAGCGTGGGCGCTCCCCTTCTCATGCGGGAATCCTACTGCGCCGCGCGGCACCCGATGACGCTGGCGGTGGCAAGCCCGCCAGCATGGGAGATCGACACCATCCATCGGGCGAGCCCCTGCTCCGCCGCGAGCTCGCGCGCGCGGCCATGCAGGTGCAGGACTGGCGCCCCGCTGGGCTCGAGCCGTGTCTCCACGTCGGTCCACGCGATGCCGCTGCGCCAGCCGGTGCCGAGCGCCTTGAGGGCAGCCTCCTTCACCGCAAATCGTGCCGCGAGCCGCTCGGCGCGCCGCGATGGCGTCGCATCGCAGTCACCGCGCTCATGCACCGTGAACACGCGCTCGAGGAAGCGCTCGCCATGGTCGGAGAGCATCCTGTCGATGCGTGAGACCTCGACGAGGTCGATGCCGTGCGCGTGGGCGATCATGACGCGGGTGCCCCACCGCGCCCGACCTGGAATGCAGCCGGCGCATGGCGCGCCCGGGAGGGGTCGCCAAGCGGGTCGGAGGTGCCGGTCCAGCGCGCCAGAGTCGCCGCAAGGCCCGCGCGAGGATCCACCCACTGGCGCGCATCGGCGCAGCACGGGGGCGAGGCGCCACCGAGCGCGAGCGCCGCCGCGAAGGCCGCAAGGTCAAGTCGTGCGCCCGAAGGCTCCCCGACCGGACCTCGCATGCCGCTTGCCAAGAGGTCGACGATTCGAGCCGCAGCCACACGCCGCCCACACGATGCCGCGTGCATGGCAGGCTCGATTCCAGCCGCGATGAGCGCTGCGGGGTCGATCCCCAATCCCACGAGCTCGGGAGGCACGTCGCCAGCCGTGGAATCGGCCGCAGGCCGTACGGCGAAGTCCGCGATCCGCACACCATGGCGATCCGCGGCAGTGGCCACCGCCTGCCACG
>VERO01000104.1 GCA_018882625.1 Phycisphaerales bacterium
TCGCGCGCTGGCCGACGTGCTCCCGCCCGGCGACCTGAACTCTCGCCTGCGCGCCGCAGAGGAGCGGGCCAAGGGCAAGGGAGCCGAGTGACGATTCTGACTCCACTCACGCGGAGGGGCATTGTGCGTCCATGCGAAGCATGAAGGCCATTCTCATGTCGTTCGTCGCGCTGGCCATCGGGCTTTCGCAGGCCGCTCGAGCCGAGCAACCTGTTGCCCCCATGTGGCAACTCGCCGAGGCGGCGTTCCAGCTTGAGGTCACGGTGCTCTCCGTGGAAGAGAAGCCGCTGACGGAGCGCATCACGAACATCTGGCATCGCGTAAAGGTCAAACGCGTGTTCGTCGGAACCGGGTTGAACGTCGGCGATGAGCTCGCCGTCGTGTCGCAAGTGTTCGACAATCCTCCAGGGGCCACCAGCTCGAGCGGCGACCACGGGCCATTCAATGGCCCGAACGGGCTTCCAGCGAAGGGCGACCACGCGCGCATCTTCGCGAACGGCTCGGCCAAGGTCTTGAAGACCATCTCGCCGAACGGCTGGCAGCTGCCCGATCACATGATCGCGTTCATTGCCACGGACGATGAGTGCCGAAGCGATGTGACGATGCCATTCATCGCGAACCTAATCGCGCGTCAAGGCATCGCACGCACAAGGGTGCACTTCTCGACCGGGGATGATGGGCGCGGCTCTTCAGCCACGGCACCCGACATGAAGGCGCGCACCGGCCTGACAGATGATCTTGCGCTGCGCAGGGCAGATTCAAGCGTCCTGGCCATGCGGAGGAGCGAACTCGGCAACAATCAGATGATGTGGTTCGAAAGTGTGACGAGGCACGGCTTGCCGATTGTCGGATTCCGAAACTCGCTGCAAGCGTTCGGCTTTCCCGGCGATGGCCAGGGGGCGACGTGGTGGAACGATGCATTCCCTGTCGAAACTTGGGGAACCCGATGGAGGTCCCAATGTGGTCGGCAGTCAAAGACGCGCATCATCGCGCCTGATGCCGAGGCGGGCAGGCATCCGGTGCTTTCGGGCGTATCGATTCCCGCTGAGGGACTCGTCGTTCCGAGCTCGCTGTTCCGAGTCGATCCACTTCCTGCGGATTGCCGCGTGCTGCTCTGGGGCGAGGCGGTCGACGGCAACTGCCCCGAGGCTGAGCGACGGCAGCCCATCCTGTGGGTACGCGAGCTCCCGCGCAGAGCAGGGTGGTTGCCACCGCAGCGGATCGCCTTCACGAGTCTCGGGCATCCAGCGGACTTCCTGGACGCCGAGGTGCGCCTGCTCTGCATCCAGATGATCGCGTGGGCGATCGGCGAGGAATCGCGGATGGACGATTCCGCGCGATTGACGATCCGAACCGCGCAGTATCTGCCGCCTGAGGTTCAACCTCCGGCGACCGCGGAGCCGTGAGTGATGCTCCGCTCACGCGCAGGGGCATGGCGCGTCCATCGGAGGGCGCAGTCATGACCGCTACAGCTGCATTCTCATGGCGTGCCGGCGTAGCGCTGATCGCATTCTGCGCGGTGGCGACGGGTTGCACGCATCCGGTCTTGGGGCGTCCTGCGCTTCTGGGGGCAAGCGTGACGTCGGGCGCTGGCACCGCAGTCACGGCCGGCAAGCCGTTCGCACCACCTGACACGCACGCGGACCCAACCATTGCCGCACCCACGTGCGGCCCTGACTGCGTGAGCCTCGACGCAGGTGTGGCCTTCAGCGCTGTCGTCACGGCACCGCACAGTGTCCCCCTGTCGCTCGGTGATGGTGCCGTCTTCCTCGATCCCGACGCTGCACTTCAGGATCAGGCTCATGCCGCGGCAGCGTGGAAACCGTCGGTCATCATCGCGGTCGACTGGCTGTTCTGGCCAGTGCACCGGGCCCTGCCCACCGACCTCGCTCCGGAGCAGCGCGCCGCTGCGCGGCTCGCGAGCGTCGACGCCGCACTGGACGCACTCGATCGCTTCACGTGCCCCATCGTCATCGGCGATGTGCCCAAGATGACCCGCGCCGCGGGCCACCTCCTTTGCGACGAGCATGATCCGGGCGACGATGTTCGCGCAGAGGCGAATCGCCGTCTCGCCGCATGGGCCGGCGCGCGTCCGAACCGATTCGTGCTGTCGGTGGCTGCACTGGCTGACGCGGTGAATGCGGGCAAGCCCATTGAGGTTGCCGGATTCCGCTACGGTGATGGAGAGGCGCTTCGGCTGCTCCAGCGCGACGGCCTGCATGTGACCCCCGAGGGTCTTGCGGTGCTCATGGCAGCTGCGTTGGATCGGCTCGCAGCGGAGGGATTGGTCACTGATGCGGATCGCCGCCATGACATGCCCGAGATCGCCATCGCCATGGAGCGTGAGGCGATCGCTGCACAGAATCGTGCGCAGCCTGGGATGTTCGAGAGCCTCTCCCTCGGCGCCGCCTTCGAGCGCTACCGCGACAGGATCTTGGCAATGGATGATGCCGGGGCTGCTGACATCCTCGAGCGCATGCTCGATCGACTGGAGTCGCTCGACGCGAATCCGGTCGGTGACGGCGATGCATTGATCGCCCTCGCCTTCACGCTGTCGAGCCTCGACATGACCATGGGTGACTACCCCAAGTGTCGCTCGGTCTACGAACGCCACTGGCGCGCACTCAAGTCGGAAGCGCTGGCGGATGCGCCCCACCCCTGGCGCTTCTCGCTTTGGCTTCGCTACGCAAAGCAGCTCTCCAAGCCGATGCAGCAGGAGGCGGCTGACGCGCTCGCCGCACAGCGCGAGGCTCGTGGCCCGCTTCCGGAGCCCCTTGCGACGATCGTGTGGAAGGAGGCACCCTGGCTGGGGGACGCGCGCACCCTCGCGCGCTGCTTCCCTGAGATCGACGAGGCGTATCCACGAGCGCGTACGGCCGCGCTCAAGGCGGTCCATAAGGCTCGGCGCCGACTTGGCAGCCAAGGACTCACGGTGACGGAGTGGCGGTTTGCCGCGAGCGACCTACGGGACCCCCTTACCTCGCGCGCCGCTGCGGGGCTACCCGATGTCTCGGCCACGTGGTACGAGCGCGCGCGCGCCGACGGGCTCAGCGACCTCGTCGACTTCATGGATCGCGATGCCCGACTGCAGAAGATGAGCCGGGACTTCCTGGAGCTTCACAGGAAGGTCGGCATGCGCGCATCGTTCACGGTCGGGGATGAGGTGTTTGCGGCGCTCGATGCACCATCGGGATCGGCCACCCCTGATGCCGTGGCACTTGATGCCGGACCCCGCGTCGAGCTGCGATTGTTCGACCGTGGCTTACTGCCGCCAAGCCTCGGCTTCGGATTCACCGAGGAACTTGATGGTGCCGCTGCAGTGATCGGCGTGGCCGGCGAGCAGGTGCTCACCGTGATCACGCGCGCACACATCGGGGCCGACGGAGCACCCGCCATGACCAGCGGCCCCGCCTCGCTTCCGGCGGCGGCGGCGTGCTGGCATGAACTTGGCCGGGTGAGGGCCCCGTCATTCCTCTACGGCGCAGGGTGGAGCGAGTCGGCGACACCGATCGTCCTTTCACCGAGCGTCGACCTCGCGGAGTTCACAGTGACCACGACCGATGCAGTCCAGGCGGCGCTCCGCGCAGGCCCCCCGACGGGCCTTGTGGCCTCGATCGACGAGTCTTCAATGACAGCCGTGTCGTGGCCCGCCTCCATATGTGCCATCGGCTCGGCCGAGCGATCCGTGATCCGCGTGCCGATGGGCATGGATGACGCAGCGCACACGCCGCGCTGGGCGCAGTTCGAGTTCAGGGACCAGCCGGTGGTGCTGCTGGGGACCTTCGAGGTGGCCGACGGAGCAGATCCTGCGTCAGGGCGTTTGCGTCTTCACGCGGTAGTCGGTGCGGGAACCGCGGACCAGCGGCGCACCGGCGAAGTTGTCGCACTTCAAGGCTTCAGGAAGGGATCAGCGCAACAATTGTCCAAGGAAATCGGCGACACGGCGTCCACCGCTGCCGAGGTCCGCATCTCGTGGCGTCCACGTGGCTGAATCCCCCACCGATTCCATCCCGACGCGTGGCACCCCACCACCCGCGGGTAATGCCTCCGCTCACGCGGAGGGGTATGGTGCGTCCTACAGACGACCGATGACAGCGATTCCGCTTGCCATGTGCCGGGTATGCGGCGCCGCACGACCGGGCGGCCTCGATGAGTGCGTGCACTGCGGCGCGAGCGAATCGGAGTGCCGCCGTTGGCGGCGGCGCTCGGACGCGCGGTGGCAGCAGCTGCGCGTCTCGCTGAGGGTGCGCACACTGCTCTTCTTGGTCGCGTGGCCAGGACTGATGATCGCCGTCGGCGTTCTGGCCATGCGCTGGGGCAGTAGTGCTCCGAGCCGTCCGGTGTGGATTGATGCGCTCGCGACATGGATCGCCTACCCGCCGATTCGAGTGCTGACCCTCGGCTTCGCCATCGCGGCGGGCATCGCCATCGACCGCACCGTGCGCAAGCTGCCAACCTGGAACCTTGTCGGATGGCGCTGGGCGGGTCACATACCCGTCGCGACACTCCTGAGCGCACTGGTCGTCACGCCAGCCTTCCGCCGTGGCGGTTTCGTGCCGCTTGCCCTCACCGCGCTGGCGCTGCCGCTCATCGTGACCGCCATCATCCGCATGACTGAGGTGATCGCGCAGATGAATCGGTGGGTCGCCGCAGATCGCCGTGCCCCCGCGGGGGCGCACAAAGGCCCGGTGCGCGTCGCGTGGTATCGCACTCGTGCCGCGAGTCCTTGCCTCTGGGTGCCAGCGCCGGTGGCGCTCCTCGTGCTGATCGATCCGTGGTTTCTCTGGATTGCGGCGTGGCTGTCGTGGGGGTTGGCGTGCGTGTCCGCGCAGCGGGCGCTCGGGAGATGGCTCCGTGGCTGAATCGCCCGTGCCTCCAGACTTCGCATCCGTGGTGGGCGCGATGGCCGCGCCGCTCGATGACCGAGCGCTTGCGGCCGCAGTGCGCGCTGATGCGGTGCGCTGCGGCGAGCGCTACCAGCTGGTGCCGACGATCTCGCGATACGGCGGCATTGTCGATCCTGCAAGGTTCCCGGAGGCCGCCCTCGAGGTAGCGCACCAGGTGGTGAACGCGGCGCGCGGGGATCGAGGCCGTGCGGTGCAGACGCTCGCTGCACGGCATCCGTCATGGCAGCGCTCGCTCGAGCACGCCACCGTCGCGATGGAGATCCTTGGTTCCGAGGATGAAGTCCAGTCGTTGCCGGTGGCGATCGGTCCGGCGTGCCCTGACGGGAGTCCGCGGTTCATCGTCGGCGAGCTCATCGCGCGCGGCGCCTTCGGCACGATCATGGAGGGATTCGACCGCGAGCGCGCGATGCCCGGGCGCGCAGGGCCGGATGCCGACGTGGTCATCAAGGTGGTGCGCACGGAAGGCGCCGGTGCCCCATGGGAACGCGAGGCGCGCGGGGCATCGGCCATCGACCACCCCTGCGGCATCCAGGTGCGCGCATCCGGCACGATTGACGATGCCACAGGATTTGTCGTGTTCGAGCGCGTGCACGGCCGTTCGCTCGTCTCGATGGCTGCCGCTGGCGAGCGCCTGCGCTCGGTACGGCTGATCTCGGAGGTGGGCCAGCTCTGCGAGGCGATCGCGGAGCTTCATGCGGCGGGATTCGTGCATGGGGACATCTCGCCGGCGAACGTGATGGTCGATTCCTTCGGCCGGCTGCGGCTTGTGGACTTCGGCCTATCCCGCCCGATCACGCCCGAGGACGCGACTTCGGATGTGATCCGCACAGGCGAGCTGCTGCAGTGGATCGCGCTGGGATACGCGCCCGCGGACCCAGCTGCCGCCCCCTCGACCACTCCCGGCGCACGTGGCACTGTCGTCCGGATCGGCGCTGAATGCCGCAGGCATCCGCCGTCATCTGCTGAGCTCGCGCGCCGGCTCCGCGCTGCAGAGTGGTCGATCGACCGAACGATCGTGGTTGCCTCCGGCATCGGTGTCGCGGCCCTCCTCTGGGGATCGCGGTACCTCGTGAAGGTGCTGTCGGGCTGAGCAACGTCGAACGCACATCTACGAGGAGTGCCGCCGCGCCAGCGCTGGCCCACTCCCCTTCGCATAGGCTTTGGGCATCGGAACCGCTGTCTCCCGACGACAGGAGCTGCCTACGGTGACTCGCCGCCGCAATCTCCGCGCATCTGACGACGACCCCGGGGCGCCCCGCCCCGCACGCGAGCACCTGTCGGCAGCGCTCCCGGCGATCGCGCGTCGCATCCGGTCGCTGCGCAGGCAGGACACGGACTGGTCCATGCGCACCAGCGAGCTGATGTCGTCGACCATGCGGCGCGTGCTGATCGCGACCGGAGGCGGGTCAGAGCGCATCGCAAGGCGCAACTTCTGGAGCCTCGCAGAGACCATCATGCGGCACCTGCTCATTGACCGCTTCCGGCGCAAGGGCATTCAGCGCAAGGTGATGCAGCGGCTACGTGACGAGACGACCGAAGACGACCCGCGCGAGCGCACTGCAGATTCGAATGCCGACTCGTGCGACGCTGCTGCGCGACTGCTGCAGGCGCTCACGCCGGAGGAGTGCATGCTCGTCCAGCTGCGCTTGAAGGGCCTCGGCTGGCGTCATGTCGGCGACACGCTGGGCATCAGCGAGGACGCGGCACGCCAGCGCTGGTCGATGCTCCGGCGCCGTGCGCGCATGGGCGCACTGGGACTGGGCGATGACGCGGCACCGGGGCTTCCCCCTGATTCCTGAGCGTCGCGTGCTGCGAGTTGTTCTGGACGCGACGGCGGTGAGCGGAACCCCGAGAATGCTCGACCGATGCGATCGCCGCCGCCCTTGCGGGCCGCGACCGGCTGCGCCTGCAGCCGAGCGGCGCGGCTCGGAAGCGCCACGATCCAGCTGCGCCGGACGACCCCTCGGAACATGGCAACGGCGGGACGCCTGAGCGGGCTGCTGATCCAGGCGCTTCGCTCGCTTGGCCGCGGGCACATCACGCCCCAGCGCATCGCGCACCTCAAGCGCTCCATCCCGGCTGCCGATCGACGCGCGCTGATCAAGGATCTGCGCTTCGCGCCCGCATGGATGCACCCGATCTTCCGCGAACTGGCGGGAGCGGGTCGATGAGGATGGCCTTCCTGGGGCTTAGGGAGCAGAACGAACTCCTCGACGCGCGCGATGCGCCGCCGGATCTCCTCGATGTCCGCTGCCTCTCGGAACATCGGATTGCAGTCGTAGTAAGTCCAGTGACCCGGCGGTGCGCCCGTGATGGGGATCGCATTCGAGGACTCCGGCGCCTCGATCGCGGCAGGCGCGATTCCCGCTCCTCGTGCCGCGGTCCTACTCGGACTGGCGGAGTGCTCTCCTGGCAGCGCCGGCGGGAGATGCGCTGGAGCGGCTCCCGTGACTGACCGCGACGCGCGGCGCGCCGCCGCACCGCTGTGTCACTTGGCTTGGAGGATCGCGCGCGCCAGCTGCGCCCGCGAGCGGACCCCGAGCTTGCGGTAGACCTGCCTCGACTGCGTGCCGACGGTGTGCACCGAGAGCCGCAGCGCCTTGGCGATCTGCGGACGACTCATGCCCTCTGCAAGCAGGCGCGCAACCTCCGACTCGCGCGGCGAGAGCGACTGCAGGTCCGTCGAATCGGCTACCCGGCGATCGTCTGGCGTGTTGAGCGCCAGGAAGTGGACAGGTGGCCGCGGAGCGAGCGGCGCGGATAGGGGCACGACGTGCATGGTCACCGCGTGCAGCC
>VERO01000398.1 GCA_018882625.1 Phycisphaerales bacterium
GAGACCGGACCCGCCTACACCGAGCTCAACGATCCTGACATCCAGCGCACGAAATTCAGCGAGCAGCTCGCCGGCGCCGACGAGGAGCAGCTCGCGTTCAGGAGCATGGACGAGGACTTCCTGATGGCGCTCAAGGTCGGCATGCCTCCTGCAGGCGGCATGGGCCTGGGCATCGACCGCCTCGTGATGCTGCTCACCGGGAGCGCGTCGATCCGCGACGTGATCGCGTTCCCCCTCATGCGCCCAGAGCATGACAGCGCGGCTGCCGCCGACTGACATGCGACCCGGGATCTGCCATCCGGCACCGGTGCGCCGCTGGGCGCGCGTGCGCGGCCGGGCCGTGGCCTCATGGCAGCGCATCCTCTTCGTGCGCGGCGCATCCGCAGCGCGCGCGGTCGCTGCGGCGCTCGCGCTCGCCGCGGCGCTGGCGCTCAGCGCGATGGAGGCGCGCGCCACGCCCCCATCGGCCGCGAAGGAGAGCTGGTTCCGCATCTCGATCGAGGGCACCGATGCAGGATGGCAGCGCACCTCGGAGACCCACGATGCGCGCGGGGTGCGCAGCGCATCGGAGTCCTACCTGCGGGTGGGGCGCGATGGCGCGTCGGCCGAGATCCGAATCGCCTGGGAGATGCTCGAGAGCGCTGATGGTGTCCCGATCGAGTGCACGGTCGAGCAGCAGTCGGGTTCGGCGCCCACGAGGACGCGCGCTCAGTTCGCTCCCGATGGCGTGAGCGCGCGCACGAGCGCAGGTGCGCGCGACACGGTGCAGAGGCTGCCCGCGCTGCCGGCGGACTGCCTCGGCCCAGCCGCCGCCGCGCGGCGCATCCAGGCGCAGCGCGCAGCGGGATCGGCGCGCATCTCGATCACCACGGTCGATCCCGCGTCCGGCTTGGGGCCGGTGGGCATCGTCACGGTGCCCGCGCCGGGCGAGCGCTGCTGGAGCACCACCACCACGATCATGCCTGCCGCACTGACCGAGTGCCTCGACGATGCCGGCGAGGTGATCCGCGCGCATGCGCAGCTCGGGATCGGCGCATTCACGCTCACGCGCATGGACAGGGCAAGTGCGCAGGCCCCGCTGCCAGGCGGCGGAGTCGACGTGCTGCGGCGGAGCGTCGTCGGCGTGATCCCTCCTGCAGATGGGCTGCTCCGTGCGCAGCGAGCGGCTGTCACGGTGCGCGCCCGCACGGGAACGCTGCTGCCGCTTCCCTCCTCGGGAGCGCAGCGCGTGGAGCCCGCGGCGGACGGCGCATCGGCCCGCGTCACGGTCGATGCCGCACTCGGCAGCGCGCCCGAGGAGGGCGACGCAGCCGATCCGCGCTACCGCGGCCCCTCGCCCGTCATCGACTCCGAGGACCCCGCCGTCCGCGATGCCGCGCGGCGCACTGTGGCCACAGTCACGGGCGGCGACGCTTCACGTGCCGATGCGCTGCGCGCCTTCGTGCACCGGCACATCACGGGCAAGGACCTCGGCTCGGTCTTCGCGAGCGCCTCCAGCGTGATGCGCAGCCGCAGCGGCGACTGCACCGAGCATGCGGTGCTGCTGGCCGCGATGCTGCGTGCGGCAGGGATCCCCTCGCGGCTGGCGGCCGGCGTCGTGTACGCGCGGGAGTTCGCTGGAGTGCGTGGCTGCTACGCATGGCACATGTGGACGCAGGCGCTCATCGACGGGCAGTGGCGCGACCTTGACGCAACCCTCGCGGACCGGCCGTTCCACGCCGGACACATCCTGGTCGCGACCGGCGCGCAGGACGGCCCGTCGATCGATCCTGTG
>VERO01000105.1 GCA_018882625.1 Phycisphaerales bacterium
CTTCAGCCGCGGCGGCCGCTCTGGCGGATTCGGCGGCGCGCGCAGCGATCGCGGATCCCGGGGAGGATTCGAGCGACGCGGCCCCGCGGGGCGCGGAAGCGGCGATCGTGGCGGATTCGCGCCGCGCGGCGCGGCACCGCGAGCGGACGGCGAGCGCGACGGCGAGCGCGAGGGATTCGCGCCGCGCAGCACCGCAGCGCGGTCGCCTAGGGGTGGGGTCGGCTTCGGCCCCGCGCGCGATGCGCGCGCTCCGCGTGGCGACTCCCGGCGCGCCATGTTCGGGGCGCGACGTGACCAGCTTCAGGCCGGACGCGGACCGAGGGCGGAGTCCCGCGAGCGAGGTCCCGGCGCTCGCGTCGCTGGTCTGCGCGCCGAGCTCGAGCGTGCGCTGCGGGAGCTCAGCCGCGCGAGCGCAGCCCTGGCGGCATCGGCTGGCGCAGTGCCGTCAGCCGTCGAGCTCGAGCACGCACGCGATGCCGATCGCGATGCGAAGCTGGCACCGTGGTTCGAGGTGCGCGAGGCGCACGACAAGGTGTCCACCCTGCTCACCGTGATCGAGCGCGTGAAGTTCCCGCCGAAGCCGCCACGTGCGCCGCGCGAGCCGCGGCCTGAGCGCTTCAGCTCTCGGTGACGTCCCAGCGCGACGAGTAGCGCACGCCGCCTGAGACCGCGGGATCGGCTGGGCTCTCCAGCCTCAGCAGCTGCCGCACGATGTCGTTGGCGAGCGTCGATGCGCCGATGCGGAAGAGGTGCGGGCTGAGCCACTCGTCGCCGAGCGTCTCCTTGACCATGACGAGGTAGGCCAGCGCAGCCTTGGCGGTGCGGATCCCCCCTGCCGGCTTCATGCCAATGCGCAGTCCTGTCGCAAGGAAGTGATCTCGGATCGCCTCGAGCATCACGAGCGTGACCGGCGGAGTGGCCGCGGGCTGCACCTTGCCGGTCGATGTCTTGATGAAGACCTCGCCATCGGCGGGCGGCGGCGTGCCGGGCGCGCGCACTGCGGCGTCAATCGCAAGATCGCTTGCACGCCGGATCGAGTCGTACGACCCAAGCTCCCCAGTCTCGAGAATCACCTTGAGGTGCGCCGCGGGACGCCCCGCTGCAGCCGCAGCCTTCACGCAGGTCACGCGCGTCTGCGCGATCTCATGCCGGACCTCATCGAGCTGGCCGGAAAGGAATGCGCCCCGCGAGATGACCATATCGATCTCGTCCGCGCCTGAGGCAATCGCCCGCGCGCAGTCCTCGAGCCTGACCTCGAGCGGGTACTGGCCGCTGGGGAAACCGGTCGCGACGGACGCGACCTTCACGCCGGTCCCCGCAAGCGCATCTCGGGCCACGGGCACCAGCGCGGGATAGACGCAGATCGCTGCAGCGGCAGGGAGCGGCGGGTCGAAGGCATGCTCGCTCGGGTGCAGCGCCTTCTGGCAGAGCGCGCGCGCCTTACCGGGCGAGTCCTTGCCCTCAAGCGTGGTGAGATCGATCATCGAGAGCGCAAGGCGCAGCCCATGCCGCTTCGAGGATGCCTTGATGGACCGCGTGCCGAATCGCGTGGCGCGCGCCTGCAGCGTCACGGGGTCGACAGGCCGTGCGCGCACGGGGGCAGTCCCGTCCCGAGACTCGGCATCTGCATCCCGCAACTCACTGCCTCGGCCGCGCGTTGCGGAAGACCTGCTGCAGGGGCTCGGCAGTGCGCAGGATCATCCCACGCTTGTCGGTGGCGTTCTCGATCGTGTAGACGAACAGCGTCTGGGAGTGGTTGTCGAGCACGTACACCGACTCGTTGAACTGCGTCGAGGTGCCGTCGCCGTTGGTGAGCGTGAGCACCTGCATGCCGCCGGCGGCGACCGACGCGGCGTCGCCCGCATCAGCTGACGGCGTGATGCGTCCGGCGGACATGACCAGCAGGCCGGCGAGCACGAACGCGGATGCCCACAGCGGGGTGGCCGGACCGTGGCCCGATGCGCGCGTGCGGCAGCCGTCACCGGCACGGCTGTCGCCGGTGCGGCCGTCGCCGACCGATGGGCCTGGCGCTCGCGCTCCCGTGTGCTCGCCGCTCATGGCCGGACCCGCTGCCCTGTCATGAGGTCTGCGGCGATGTTGCGGTACCCGAGTCCCTGGAACTGCTTGGTGCGCTCGTTCCACATGAGCGCGACAAGCTCCTGGTCAGTCTCGTTGATGATGTACAGGACGCCCGGCGACACACCCATGAGCGTGCCGCCCGTCATCGCGTACGAGTTGCGCATCCTGCTGGCCGACTGCGCCTGTGCGCGGGGCGACCACTCCACCCACGCCAGCGCCCCCAGGAGCAGCCCGTTGAGCGACACCAGCGCGGCGAGTGACGATCGGGTCATGCGCGGTCAGTCCTGGTGGCTTCGCTTTGACGGGTACAGGCTCACCGCGAGCACCGCCGCGACAAGCAGGAACATCGCGGCATAGCCGAGCCAGGCCGGCGGCACGTTCTGGATGTTCGGCTGCCGGGGCGCGTTCGGGTTGGCCTGCGCCAAGGCCGGGGCCGTGGTGGCCAGCGCGATGCCGGCCGCAAGCATGAGTCGCGCACGTGTCATGGAATCCGCATCCTAGCGTGGGGCGCTCCCGCCCCAATCAGCTCTTGACCAGTCGGCACCGCATGCGGCCCGCGGGCACGCGGTTCATCGCGTTGCGCGTGTCCACCACGAGGCGGGCATGCTCGCCAACCATGGCGTAGTCGACGGCGTCGTGGTCGGTCACGATCAGCACGCAGTCCGAGGCCGCGAGCGTCGCGGCGCTGAGCGCCACGGAGTCGAGGTCCACCCGGTACTTCCGCATCGAGGGGAACTTCGGCAGGTGCGGGTCGTGGTAGCTCACGTCAGCGCCGCGGTCGCGCAGCAGCTCGAGGATCTCCGCCGACGGGCTCTCGCGCGGGTCGTCGATGTTCTTCTTGTAGGCGATGCCCAGGACGAGCACCTTCGCGCCCTTGAGCGCCTTGCCGTCGTCGTTGAGCGCATGCTGCACGCGATCGATCACGTAGTGCGGCATCGACGTGTTGATCTCGCCCGCGAGCTCGATGAACCTGGTGGTGCGGCCGATCGCGCGCGCCTTCCAGGTGAGGTAGAAGGGATCGATCGGGATGCAGTGCCCGCCGAGTCCAGGTCCCGGGTAGAAGGCCTGGAACCCGAAGGGCTTCGTGCTCGCCGCGGCGATGACCTCCCACACGTCGATGTTCATGTCGGTGAGCACGAGCTTGAGCTCGTTCACGAGCGCGATGTTCACCGCGCGGTAGATGTTCTCGAGGAGCTTCGCGCTCTCGGCGACCTCGGCGCTCGACACGCGGTGCGCCTCCTTCACGACGCGCGAGTAGAAGGCCATGGCCAGCTCCGTCGCGACGTCGTCGACGCCGCCGACGAGCTTGGGGATGTGCTGCGCGGAGCGGCCCATGCTGCCGGGATCCTCGCGCTCAGGGCTGTAGGCGAGGAAGTACTGCTCGCCGCACGTGAGGCCGCGCGCGTCGAGGATCGGCTTCATCTCGTCGCGCGTGGTGCCCGGGTACGTCGTGGACTCGAGCACGACGAGCTGGCCCTCGCGCAGCACGGTCGCCACGGTCTTCGTGCTCTCGATCACGTACAGCAGGTCCGGCTCGCGGTGCGGCCCGAGCGGAGTGGGCACGCAGAGGAGAATGACGTCGGCGCCGCGCAGGTCGGTGGGGTTGGACGTCGGCGTGAAGGCCTTGTCGTCACGCAGCTCCGCGAAGAAGGTGTCGCCAAGATGGAAGATGTAGCGCTCGCCGGAGCGCAGCGCCTTGATCTTGCGCTCGTCGACATCGAAGCCGATGACGGGGAATCCGGAGTCGCGGATGGCGCGCACGAGCGGAAGCCCGACATAGCCGAGCCCGACAACGCCGATGACGGCGGTCTTGCGCTCGATGCGGCTCATGAGGTCGCGCGCGACCGCGCTCATGGCAGGCGGGGGCGTCGCGGTGGTTGCGGTGGTGCTGTGGTTGCTCATGTGGTGCTGTCCCCCTGTGGAGTTGCCGGTGCGGTGACCTTCATCTTGCCGTTCATTGTGCGCCAGTGTCCTGGGTACGTGCATACGTACGGGTACGTGGCGGGCTTCGCTGGAGCCACAAACCATACCTCACCGGACGCGCCAGGATCCACAAGTCCCATCACGGCGAGCACCTTTGGCGAGTCCGGCGTGAAGTGGCATGCCTTCCCCGCTGCGGTCTCGCCCATCTTGTCCCCCGCTATCCCGATCTCCGAGAGTGCCCTGGGGGCGACGACGAGGAGGTTGTGCTGCAGCGTGTCCGGATTCGACATGGTGATGCACACCGGGGTGCCGGCCGCGACCGAGAACTCGGTGGTGTCATAGGCCATCCGCGAGGGCACCGTCGCCATCGCGACTCGCCGTACGGCGAACCTGGCGGAGCCCTCGGGCCGCGCCGCCTCAGGCATGGCGTCAATCGCGCGTATCGCGAGGATCTGCGCCGCAGGTGCACCCGCATCGGCGGCAGCGCCGAGCAGCGCCGAGGCGATCTCCTGAGGTACCGGGTTTGGCAGCCTCACTCCAAGCGACGCGGCGAGCGGGATGTAGTGGCGTAGTCGCAGGTCACGCATTGGGAGTTGCCGCGCACGCGCCATGAGAGCCAGAAGCGGATGGGTCCCCTGCCCGGCGGCGAATGCCTCGAGGGCCGCCATGCGCTGATCAGGCGAGGCCGACGCATCGTCAAGGGCAGCCGCGCTCCCCGTCAGAGGCGGGAGCCGTTCCGATGCGGCAGCCTCTGCAGCGGAGCGTTGTGGAGCGGGCGCCGCCGGTGGTGGCGCGTCCTGGTCCGGCGCTCCCGCCGAAGCTGCCGGCAATGCAAGCGCTGCCGCGCAGGAGACCGCGGCAACTCGCGCCCGGAAGCTGTTCGCGCAGGCCACACGCTGCATTCGCGCGATGGTACACCCCACCCATGCACGATTCGGTGACAGTGCGCATCCATGGCGCCGCAGGAGAGGTGACGGGATCGTGCTACGAGCTCAGCACGCCGCGTGCGAGGGTGCTCGTCGACTTCGGCATGTTCCAGGGTTCGCTTGCGCAGGAGACGCGCAACCTCACGCCGCCCGACATTGCGTTCGCCGATGTCGACGCGGTCGTGGTGACGCATGCGCATGTCGACCATGTCGGGCGCCTCGGCATGCTCGACGCGCTCGGCTTCGATGGGCGCATCATCTGCACGCCACCCACGGCGGACCTGCTGCCCCGAGTGCTGATCGGCTCCGCAACGCTGCAGCGCCTCCGGCTCGAGGAGCACGCCAGCGGCACGCTGCCTGACGCGCGCGTGGTCGAGCCGGCGCACCTCGTGACGCCGCGCGTCATCCGCACGGGGCCGCCACCGGTGCTGTTCGGGCACCGTGCCGCGGAGCGCATCGTGCGCCGCATCGATGCGGTGCCCTACCGCTCCTGGCGCGACGTGGCGGAGGGCGTGCGCGTGCGGCTTGTGGATGCCTCGCATGTGCTCGGCTCGGCGTGCGTCGAGGTCGAGGCCAGCGTGCCGGGGCGCGATCCGGTTCGCGTGATGTTCAGCGGGGATGTGGGCCCGGCCCGGCACCCGCTGCTTGCGGCGCATGGCATGCCCGAGCGCGCGCCGGACCTGCTCGTCATGGAGTCCACCAACGGCGGCCGCCGGTTCCGCGGCGAGGATCCGTGGGAGGCGATGCGCGCGATCATCGAGGAGGCGGTGCGCCGCGGCCAGCGCGTGATCATCCCCGTCTTCGCGCTCGGACGCGCGCAGTCGGTGCTCCAGCTGCTGACGCGCGCATCGCGCGGCGGCCTGCTGCGCGGCACGCCCGTGTACCTCGACACCGCGATGGCCGTGCGCGCGAGCGACCTGCACATGCGCTACCCGGAGCTTCTCGCCGATGGACCGCAGCGCGATGTGCGTGCGGGGCGGAGCCCGCTCCACTTCGACGAGCTGCACACGCTGACGTCGCGCCGCGAGTCGGAGGCCCTCGACCGAGTGCATGGCGCCTGCATCATCATGGCGGGGAGCGGATTCTGCGATGCGGGACCGATCCTGCGCCACCTCGCGCATGCGATCGACCGCGACGATGCGCGCATCGTCTTCACCGGGCACCAGATCGAGGGGCTGCTCGGGGACGGCATCATGCGAGGTGCGACGCGGGTGGAGATCAACGGGGCGCAGCGCGATGTGCGCGCGCGCATCGACCGCATCGAGGGCGTGTCAGGCCATGCGGATGCGGACGACCTCATCGACTGGGTCAGCGCGATGCCCGGGAAGCCTGCGCGGGTCGCGCTCACGCACGGCACCGCAGATGGACGGGCCGCATTCGCGAAGGCGCTGTCGGCGCGACTCGGCATCGATGCGCTCGAGCCTTCGATCGGCGACGCCATTGCGCTGTGACGCTCCGCGGGGCCGTGCGCCCGGATGGCGCCGTGCCGGATGCGAGGTCAGGTTCGGGTGGTGACGCCGCGCGCGCAAGTCCTCACCGGACTCATGCGGTGGCACGCGACTCGATCGCGAAGAGCCGGTCAAACCCCATGCGCGTGAGCAGCCCGAGGAACTCGGCGCCGGGCGCACTCACGCGCAGCTCGATGCGTGCGTCACGGCACGTGCGATGCAGGCGCAGCAGCGCCTCGAAGCCTGCGCTCGACATGGCCAGCACGCGCGACACGTCAAGCCTGACGTGGGAGACGATTCGGTCGCGCGATGCCACGGCACGCTCGAGCTGAATCTGCAGTCGCTGTCCCGCCTCTGCGGAGATCATCTCGCACTCGATGGTCAGTTCGAGGAGGTGCCCACGGGTGTTCGCGCGAAGCAGTTCGGTGGCGGTGTTCATGCGATCACTCCGGCAGGACTGAACCTCTCATCGACCGCGCGGGCGGTCCGATGCCTCAAGATCGAATCCAATTCGGTCCATCAGGCCCTCAAACTGAGCATGCGACGAAAACTTGATGGTCATGGAGCCCGATCCAGGCTTGCGACCCGACTTGAGCTCGACCTCGTTGCCGAGGTGCGCGGCGATGCGGCGCTCCAGATCGGCGATCTGGGCAGAGATCACGCGCCCCGAGCTCCCAAGACGGTTCGGAGTCCCTGCCGAGGTCGCGCTCGCCGCAGCGCGCGCCTCACGCTCTAGTTCTCGGACGCTAAGACCTTCTCCGATTGTTCGCGTCAGGAGAAGGCGCCTCTTTGAAACGTCCGATAGTCCTAGAAGTGCCTTCGCGTGACCTGTGGTGATCGCGCCTTCCCGGAGTGCGCCTGCGGTGTGTGGATCCAAGTCATTGAGGCGCAGGAGGTTGGCGACTGTAGACCGATCAAGGCCCACTCGAGATGCGAGATCCTGCTGCGACAGATCGAACTCGTGCATCAGCCGCTGGAGCCCATGGGCGCGCTCCATCGGATTGAGATCCTCGCGCTGCACGTTCTCGATGAGCGCCAACACAGCCGAAGTCCGATCATCGACGGTCTGGACCATGGCGGGTATTGCACTCCTACCCAGCATGGTGAATGCCCGCAGTCGGCGCTCACCCGCGATCAGTTCGTAGAG
>VERO01000106.1 GCA_018882625.1 Phycisphaerales bacterium
CGCCACGACTATGCCGATCAGCTTTCCAGCGTTGCTTCCGCGTGCCATCGTCTTCCTTTCGAGCGCGCGAGCATACTGCCGGACGCGGGGACTCCGTAGAATGGCTGCATGTCGACGATCTCCCCCGCCACTGCCGCCTCCGCGTCCAGCGCCACCGACCCGCTGGCCCTGATCGACGTGGACCATGTCCGCTTCTACGTGGGCAACGCCAAGCAGGCCGCCTTCTTCTACGCGAGCGCCTTCGGCTTCGATGTCTCCCAGATCTCCGACCTCACGACAGGCTCGCGCGAGAGCGCGTCCTACCTCCTGACGCAGGGCAACATCAGGCTCCTGCTCGAGACCCCGCTCACCAAGAGCCATCCCGCTGCGGAGGAGATCCGCCGCTACGGCGACGGGGTGAAGGACATCGCGCTCACCGTCTTCGATGCGGAGAAGGCCTGGAAGCAGGCGATCGCCAATGGAGGCGCCAGCGCCTACGAGCCACGCACGTTCAGCGACGCCAACGGTTCCGTCACCATGGCCGGCATCCAGTCGTATGGCCGGGCTGTGCACACCTTCGTGTCACGCACCGGTGCCTACGACCTCCCCAAGGTGAAGCAGGGTGCCATGTTCGCGCCAGGCTTCCGTGCGATGGGACCCTTCGCGCTCAACGACTACAACCGGAAGAACCCCTGCGGCCTCAAGTTTGTCGACCACTGCGTCGGCAATGTCGAGGAAGGCAAGATGAACCACTGGGTCGAGTGGTACGAGAGCGTCATGGGCTTCAAGATGTTCAAGCACTTCGACGACAAGGACATCGCCACCGAGTACTCGGCGCTGATGTCGAAGGTCATGGCGTCGGGCAACCACCTGATCAAGATGCCGATCAACGAGCCTGCGCAGGGCAAGAAGAAGAGCCAGATCCAGGAGTACCTCGAGTGGCACGACATGGCGCCCGGAGTGCAGCACCTGGCGCTGCGCACCGATGACGAGCTGCACAGCGTCGCGGAGCTGCGCCGGCGCGGCGTCGACTTCCTCACGATCCCCGATGCCTACTACGAGGGCGTGTGGGACCGTGTCGACCGGATGCTGACCCAGCACGGGCACCCTGCAGTCAAGGAGGACCACCAGCGCGTCCGCGATCTCGGGATCCTCGTGGACGCGGATGACGAGGGCTACCTCCTGCAGCTCTTCACGAAGCCGCTGCAGGACCGCCCGACGCTCTTCTTCGAGATCATCTGCCGCCGAGGGAGCCAGAGCTTCGGCAAGGGCAACTTCAAGGCGCTCTTCGAGTCGCTCGAGATCGAGCAGGCGCGCCGCGGCAACCTCTGACGCCGTACGCGCCTGGGCGCCCGCGTGACAGCAGACGACTCCCCAGATGCGCCCGTGACCCGCACGCGCCCCCGCGCGTGGCTGTGGATCGTCGCGGCCGCACTGGCGGTTCTCGCGCCAGCCGGATGGCTTGGGGCCGAGTACGCCATGGACCTCGAGGAGATGGCGGGCATCCGCGCGCAGCTGGACAGCGTCCGCGCGCTGATCGACAGGTCATCGCAGGAGGCTGCGGATGCTGGAGAGGCATCCGCGTGCGACCGGGCGGGCGAGCGGCTTGCGGTGCTGGCCTCGCCGCCGTGGTGGCGTCACGTCGGGTTCTCGCTTCTGGAGGGTTCGCAGGTGGAGGCGGCCTCAAGGCGGCTTGCCGAATTGAGGGAGGTCGTGGTGGAGCGGAGCGCCAACCGCGCCTGGTGGACCCAGCAGGCTGCAGCCATCGACGCGGCCCTCGCCGCCGAGGCACGAACGATTCCTGACCTGTTTGCGCTGCGGGACGGCGTGGAGTCCGGCAATCCCCCTCACCCCGAGTCCGGCGGAATGGCCGCAGACGCGCGCAGCAGCGCGATCGCGAGGATCGAGGCGGACGCCGCCGCGCTCGCCGACTCGCAGGACCGCACGCTGGAGCGTTTCGCGCGGGCTGCGGAGGCCGTGGCCAAGGCCGTCGACAGCGCAGAGCTCGATGCAGCCCTCGCGATGGCGCCGGGTGCCGATGCGCGCGACCTCAACCCGCCCGAGCTCGCGGTGGTCCGCGAGAGGCTGGGCGCCCGTGCCGAGGCGATCCGGGCGGAGTTTGCGTTCCGTGCCGGACTCGAGGCGTCCGTCGCCGCCGCACTGTCGCGCGCGATGGCCCTGGACCCGGAGTCCGCAAGCGCCGCGGATGCGTACGCCATCGTGGTGTCGATCGACGCGGTGCAGGTCCCCGAGGGGCCCCGCTACGCCTCCATCGTCGAGGCGAAGTCCCAGGCCCTTGACGCAGCCCGCCGCCGCAGCGCGCTGCTTGAGGCCCGCGACCGCGACCGAGCGTGGCTCGACGGGATCGCTGCGGCGATTCCGAGAGCCACCACTGCACGCGACGCGCAGGCGCTCCTCGAGACCCTCAAGGGCGACCCTCCCGGCGGGTCCGGCCTCGAGTCGATCGCACGGCGCGTCGCGGAGATGGATGCGTCGCTCAGGTCCGCGCTGCAGTCACGCACCGGACGCTCCCGGCGCTGGCGCGAGGATCTTGCGGGTGCCGTCGACGCCATGGTTGCGGCACGCAGCGTCCGTGCATTCGCGGACTCCTCGGGCCAGGTCGACGCCATCCTCGCGCGCAACGAGGCGGACCCATCGTCCTCCGAGGACGCGCAGGCCGAGCGCGCCGCGCGCTCCGCCCAGCGTGCCACCGCCGCGCGGCTCGTGAGGCAGGAGCTCGCTCCAGTGCTCGACGCGGTCCGTCGCATCGCCGATCCCCGGCGGCCACCGCCGGAGGTCATCGCAGCCCTGTCGCCGGACTCGCCGCTCGCGTCGATCGCCGAGGCGCAGCCGACGCTCGACGCGATCCGGAAGGGCCTTCAGGTCAGGCTGGCGGAGCACGAGGCATTCGATGGAGCCATCGAGCGCGCGCGACGCGCGATGCAGGATGGCGACCTGTGCACTGCGGCCGAGGCGCTCGCGAGCGCGGCGCCGCGCGACGCCGAGCAGGAGTGGATGCGCAACGACCTGCGCGGAGCGCTCGGCGAGATGTCGGTCGAGGTGGTGGAGTCGCTGGTGATCGGCGAGGGATCGCTGGGCGCGGGAAGCATGAGCCGGCTCGAGCGGATCGTCCAGTGCGATGCGCTGGCCGCGTGCGCGCCCGATGCGTCGCGCATGGCCCAGCGCATCTGGTCAGAGGTGCGCGTCGAGGCCGACCGCGCGCTGTGGGAGGACTGCCGCAGCGCCGCGCGGGGCGCCATCGGGCGACGTGATGCCGCGACCTACCTGGGCGCGCTGAGCCGGTACATCGCCAGCGGAGGCGCCATGTCCGGTGCCGCATCCGCCGCGCGCGACGCCTTTGCCGCACCAGTGACGCTCATCGTCCTCTCCGAGTTCCAGTGGGGCCCATCGACGTGCACGCCAACCGATGCGGTCACCGACCTCACGGTCACGATCGACGGCGAGACATGGTCAGGGCCGATCCCGACCGGCGATCCGCGGCGCGTCGTGCGCCTGTCGCACGAGTGGAGCGTCCGGTCGGGCGCGGACCTGATGACCGCGTCCGCCAGCGGGGTGTGCCCCTGCGAGGAGCCTGAGCCGTTCTCTGGAGTCGCTGAGATCCCGCTCGCCGACCGGAGGTTTGGAGCCACGCTGCAGGTGCGCTGCCTGCCGCTGGGCACGGGCGGCAGCGAGGGTGCGCACACGCTGGTGCTGAAGGTGATGCCTTCGCCTGCATGGCTCTCCGCGCTGCGTCTTCCCGAGTGGCGACCGCCCGCGGACCTGCTGGATTCAGCGGATGCGTCCGATGAGGCTCGTCAGGACGGGCCGCGTCCGGAATCCGACGAGCCCACGGTCACCGATGAGCCCCTGTTCACCGATGAGCCCCCGGTCACCGAGCCCACGCCGGGAGAGGCGCCGTGATGGCGGTGCCGTCGACTTCCAGTCGCGTGGCGTGAAGCGCTGGACGGTCCACACCGCGACCGTCGATCGCGACGCCCCCGTAGAGCGAATCACCCGCTAGGGGGTGGCCGAGCGCCGCGAATCCCGCGCGAATCTGGTGCCGTCGCCCCGGACCGACAAGCTCCACCTCCAGCACATCGAGTTCCCCGTGGCGCTCGCGCGAGGACCCCATGTGCGCGCGCGCGGTGCCGATGACCTTCCACCTGCAGGTGCCGCGCGTGCGGAGGTCGCCCTCGCGCGATGCGGTGACCTTCGCGGACCTCGCGTACCGGCTGGCGAAGTGCATCGTCCACTCTCCCTCCTCGCGCAGTCCGGCCAGCGCAAGCGCCGTGTACCACTTGCGCAGCGCATGCGGGCCCCCACCGCCGAAGGCCGCGCGCAGGGAGGCACGCGCGTCGGCGTCCGTGGCTGCGATCAGGCATCCGCCGGTCCACTGGTCGAGGCGGTGCACCAGGCCGGACTCCTCAAGCGGAGCGCACGAAGTCTCGCGCTCGCGCAGCCAGGACTGCACGGTCGGGCTGCCGTCGCTCTCGCGCGCATCGACGCTGTGCCAGCCTTCGGGCTTGTCGATGCAGATCCACCGGGCATCCCTGTGGAGCACCGAGGGTGTCGCTACGGACGCATCGCCCATGGCTTCACGGTAGCCGAGCGCATCGCATGACGCCGTACAATCGGCGGCTATGGCCTACTACTCCAAGCTTGGCGCGCTGCCCCCGAAGCGACACATCCAGTTCCGCCGCCCGGACGGCAAGCTCTATTCGGAGGAAGTGTTCGGCACCGAGGGGTTCGTGGGTCCCACGTCCACCCTCTACCACATCCACCCGCCGACGCAGGTGTACGGGTGGAAGCCGCTCTACTCGGTGCAGGCCGAGTACGTGGAGATGGACATCATGCGCATGCGCCACGTGAAGAGCGCGGCCATGAGGCCCAGCGGCGACCCGGTCACGGGACGCGTCGTGCTCTTCGGCAACGCCGACGTGGAGATGGCCGTGTGCGTGCCCAAGGATCCGATGGGCTACCACTTCAAGAACGCCACCGGCGACGAGTGCATCTTCATCCACCACGGCTCGGGCACCGTCCACACGACCTTCGGCACGCTGCCCTTCCGCCGCAAGGACTACATCCTGATCCCGAAGGGCGTCACATACCGCATGGTGTTCGATGCGCCCAAGGCGGGCGAGGAGAGCCCACGCTTCCTGGTGATGGAGAGCGTCAACGGGTCGCACATCGGGCCGCCGCCGCGCTACATCTCGAAGCAGACGAGCCAGTTCCTCGAGCACGCGCCCTACTGCGAGCGCGACCTGCGGCTGCCTGAGCTGCCGCTGACCTGCGACGAGCGCGGCGAGTTCGAGGTGCGCATCAAGTCACGCGGCATGGTGCACTCGTACACCTACACCTACCACCCGCTGGACGTGGTCGGATGGGACGGCTGCTACTACCCGTACATCTTCAATATCGACGACTTCAGCCCGATCGTCGGCAAGCACCACATGCCGCCGCCGATCCACCAGACCTTCGAGGCGCACAACTTCGTCATCTGCAGCTTCTGCCCGCGGCCGCTGGACTTCCACCCTCAGGCGATCGTGGTGCCCTACAACCACTCGAACCTCGACTCGGACGAGGTGCTCTACTACGTCGAGGGCAACTACAAGGCACGGCGCGGCATCGAGAGCGCGTCGCTCACGCTGCATCCCCAGGGGATTCCCCACGGTCCGCACCCGGGCACGGTGGAGGCCTCGATCGGCGCGACACACACGAACGAGCTCGCCGTGATGTGCGACACCTTCAGGCCGCTCTTCCCGACGAAGGCTGCGCTGGCCATCGACGACCAGGCCTACCCGCGCAGCTGGGAGGACGCACCCGCGAAGCCGGCCCCTGCCGGAGGCGCGGCCAAGGCCGCGGACACGTGGTGATGCCCCGCCGCACTCGCACCTGCCCGATGTGTCACGCATGAAGGGAGCGCGCACCGTCATGATCATGACCATCTGCTGCGCGGCCGCCGCGCTCGCCATCACGGTGGCCACACAGGATGGAGGCACGGCCCCAGGAGCCAAGCCCAAGCCTGAGCCGCCCTCGGCGACACCTCCAGCATCGCCCGACCCCACGCCTGCCGAGCCGCAGCGCGAGCGCCCGGGATCGCGGCGCCACCCGACGAGCGGGCTTCCGCTCGAGAAGGTCACGATCGGCGACCGCAACTTCGACTTCGAGATTGCGGCGACCGATGCTGCGATCCAGCGGGGCCTTGGTGGGCGCCGCGAGATCGCCCAGGACGGCGGGATGATCTTCGTGTTCCCGTTCCCGAGCAGCCACAGCTTCTGGATGCGCGACTGCCTTGTCGACATCGACATCGCATTCCTTGACCGCGACGGCGTGGTGGTCGCCGCATACGAGATGAAGGCGGAACCGCTGCAGGGCGAGACGGAGCCGGAGGCCGCGTACTTCGCACGGCTTGCGCGCTACCCCAGCGGACCCAAGGCCCACTTCGCGGTGGAGACCCGCGCAGGCACCAACAAGGCGCTCGGCATCGCCGTGGGCTCGAGGATCGCCGTCGATCCCGCCAGGCTGCTCTCGCTGCGCCGCGATGTGCCTCGCGCGCCTGCGCGCTAGATCCGCGCGGGGAGCACCACGCCCCGGCAGTCGCCGAATGAGATGCGGGGCTTGCCCGGCGCCTCGGCCCAGGCGCGCATGATCACCTCATCGCCATCCTGCAGGAATCGGCGCTCCGAGCCGTCGCCGAGCGTGATCGGCTGCGTGCCGCGCCACGTGCGCTCGAGCAGGCATCCCCGGCTCTCGGGCACCGAGCCGCTGATGGTGCCGCTGGCCAGCATGTCGCCGGGCTGCAGGTTGCAGCCGCCGGAGGCATGGTGCGCGACCATCTGCGCGATCGACCAGTACATGTCGGTGAAGCGCCCGCGGCTGACGACCGTGGGTGCCGCGCCCGATGCGCGCATGCCGGCGCTGGCGATCGCGACCTCAAGGTGCACATCAAGCAGGAAGTCGCCGGCGACGACCAGGTACGGCAGCGGCTGCGGGTCGCCCGCCGCACGCGCGGGCAGCGGCACCCTGTAGGGCTCGAGCGCATCCATCGACACCACCCAGCCGGACACCGTGGTGGCGAAGTTCTTCGCGAGGAACGGCCCCAGCGGCTGGTACTCCCACTTCTGCACGTCGCGCGCGCTCCAGTCGTTGACGATCACGAACCCGTAGACGTGCGATGCCGCGTTCGCCACCGGGATCGGCACGCCGAGGTCGTTTCCGACGCCGATGATGGCGCCCATCTCGAGCTCGTAGTCCATCAGCCTGCTCGGCCCGAAGTTCGGAGGCCCTGAGTCCTGCGCGACGGTCTGACCGAGCGGCCGGTGCACGGGAGTGCCGGTCGCCACGATCGAGCTGGCCCGGCCGTGGTACCCGATCGGCACGTGCTTCCAGTTGGGCAGCAGCGGATTGTCGGGGCGGAACATGCTCCCCACGTTGGTCGCGTGGTGCAGCGACGCGTAGAAGTCCGTGTAGTCGCCGATCCGGCATGGCACGCGCATCGACACCGACCACTCG
>VERO01000107.1 GCA_018882625.1 Phycisphaerales bacterium
CTGCCCGAGCACCTCCACGTGCATGTGGTCCCGCGCTGGTCCGGCGACACCAACTTCATGCCTGTGATCGGCCAGGTGCGCGTGATCCCGGACGCGCTCGATGCGATGTACGAATCGCTGCGCGCGGCCGCCGCACACCACCGCTGACTCGCCCGCCTCGCGGCCGCACCTCGCGCGCGCGCCCGCAATGACAACGCCCGGTCCTGCCGGGCGGCCGAGGCTCAAGGCCTCGAGTGCCGGCACGCGTGCTCGAACCCAATTTCGAGGTGGGTTCGCCGTCCGTCGATCCCGACCTTCCACTCGGCGCAAGGCCGGAGGCCTGATCTTCGTCGCGGAATCGGCGATCCCTTGGGTTCGCGCAAGGTTCGAGCGCGTATGTGCCGACCACCGCCCAGCAGGTCCGGGCGTCCTATTCACCATAGCACGGGTTCCGCGCCGTACATTGACCACCCCCCGCAGTTCGGGTAGTTTTCGCGGATTCAGGAGTAAAGATGATCCGAGCCACCTGCGCATCGCTGTCTGCCGTCGCCGCCTGCTGCCTCATCGGCTGCCAGAAGCCCGATCCCTACGCGACGGACCTCAAGTCGATCCTGGCCAACCCCAGCCCCGAGCTGCAGGGCGTTGCGGAGACTCCCGATGACGTCAACCGCAACCTCGCGATCAACTTCAACAGCAACATGCGCCAGGCCAGCGATGACCTCGGCCGAGTGTTCCTGCTCGACAGGCCCAGCTTCGGATCGCCGTACCCGATCGTGAACACGACGGGCAACCCCTGATCCGGCCCGCTGCGATCCCACATCCCGGGGTGTTCCTGAGGCTGCTTGCGGGCGTCGTCCGCGACTTCCACCCGAAGACGCTCCCCCCGATGCTGCGCGCCAACTATGCGCGCGAGCTGGTGTCGTGGTTCTTCCTGCCGCTGATGCTCGGCGCCGTCGAGGGCGGCGTGCTGGGCATCGTGGTCAAGAAGATGTTCACGGGTGTGCCGGGCATCAGCCCGGCTGCACTGGACATCGCCGTTGCGGCAGTCACCGCCGCGCCCAACGTCGCCAACCTCACCAGCTTCGCGTGGGCCGGCATGGCGCACGGGCGCCCAAAGGTGCCGTTCATCGCAGGGCTGCAGATCGCGTCCGCCCTGCTCATCGCGGGCATCGCGGCCGTTCCCATCAGCGCGGTCGGGCTGTGGCTCGTGGTGGCCCTGGCGTTCCTCGCGCGCTCCACATGGACGGGCGTGATCACGGTGCGCACCTCGGTGTGGCGCAACAACTACCCCGACGCCAACCGCGCCATCGTGGCGGGCCGCATGACCAGCGTGCAGGCCGTGGTGCTTGCGCTTTCGGGGCTCGTGATCGGCCAGGCGCTTGATGCGTCACCGACCGCGTTCCGGTGGCTCTTCCCGATGCTGGCGCTAGCTGGGTTCCTCGGCAACTCCATCTACCGGCGTGTGAGGCTGCGCGGCCAGCGCCGCCTGCAGCGCATGGAACTTGATGGGCGCCGCGGCCTGCGCGTGGCCGATCCGCGCGCACTATGGGCACTGCTGCGCGAGGACCGCCTCTACCGCGACTTCATGCTGTGGATGTTCGTGTTCGGGCTCGGCAACCTCATGATGACGCCGGTGCAGACGATCATCCTCAACGACGAGTTCCACTGCTCGTACCTCGAGGGCATCATGATCACGACGATCCTTCCCGTCGCGATCATGCCGCTGATGATTCCCGTGTGGGCGAAGCTGCTCTCGCGCACGCACATCGTGGAGTTCCGGGCGATCCACGGATGGAGCTTCGTGCTCGGGTCGCTCTTCCTGTGGGGCTCGTCGGCGTTCCACTCGATGCCGCTGATGTACGCATCGAGTGTCGCGTTCGGTGTGGGCTTCGCGGGCGGGTCGCTCGCGTGGAACCTCGGGCACCACGACTTCGCGCCCGCGCACCGCGACAGCGACTACATGGCGGTGCACGTGACCCTCAACGGGCTGCGCGGCCTGATGGCCCCATTCCTCGCCGTAGCCCTCTACGTGCCCATGCAGCGCATGGGTATCGGTCCCTGGTTCTTCGGCATCTGCTTCGTGCTGAACACGCTGGGCGTGATGGGGTTCGTGTGGATGCGACCAGCCGTGAGGCGGTTGGAGCAGGCCCAAACCGTGGTATAGTCGTCGATTCCCCCGTTCCGGAAGCGTTCCGGGCGGATCCGCACCTTGCCCGGCCATCCGTGGCCGCGGCGCATTTGGACACGCACCTCTACCGCCATGGTCGACTACAACCTCATTGAAGACATCCAGCTTGACGCCAACCTCGCCGATCAGCTCCTCAAGGACGCGTTCGGGCCCAGTGGCGCATCGAGCGACCTGACCACCTTCCTCTCGCGCACATCCACGCCCGAGACGAAGCCCAACAGCATCCTGAAGGGTCGTGTGGTCTCGATCAGCGGCGACTACGTGATCGTCGACGTCGGCCTCAAGAGCGAAGGCCAGATCCCCAAGGCGGAGTTCGAGGATTCGGGCGGCGTCTCCCCCGGCGACGAGGTTGAGGTCCTTCTCGAGGAGACCGAGGATGCCGAGGGCGGCATCGTGCTCTCCAAGCGCAAGGCTGACCGCATCCGCGGCTGGGAGCAGGTCTTCCAGACGCGCAAGGAAGGCGACGTCGTCGAGGGCAAGTGCCTGCGCAAGATCAAGGGCGGCCTGCTCGTGGACATCGGCGTGCCGGTGTTCCTCCCCGCATCGCAGATCGACGTGCGCCGTCCCGGCGACGTCGGCGACTGGGTGGGCCGCACGCTGCGCGCGATGGTGCTCAAGATCGACGAGCAGCGCCGCAACATCGTCATCTCGCGCCGCAAGCTCATCGAGGAGGAGCGCGAGGAGGCCAAGAAGCGCCTGCTCGGCCAGGTGAAGGAAGGCGACATCGTCAAGGGCACGGTCACGAACATCGCCGACTTCGGCGCGTTCATCGACTTGGGCGGCATCGATGGCCTGCTGCATGTCACAGACATGTCGTGGGGCCGTGTCAACCACCCCTCCGAGGTCGTCAAGGTCGGCCAGGAGATCGAGGTCAAGATCCTCAACATCGACCGCGAGCGCGAGAAGATCGCCCTTGGCCTCAAGCAGAAGGAGACGAGCCCCTGGGAGGAGATCGAGAAGAAGTACCCGGTCAATTCCCGCGTGCGCGGCACGGTGGTCAGCCTCATGTCCTACGGCGCCTTCGTGCGGCTTGAGGACGGCATCGAGGGCCTCGTGCACGTCAGCGAGATGTCGTGGACGCGCCGCGTGAACCACCCGAGCGAGCTCGTGAACGTGGGCGACGAGGTCGATGTGGTCGTGCTCGACTTCAACAAGGACAAGCTCGAGATCTCGCTGGGCATGAAGCAGGTCGACGTGAACCCGTGGGATCTCGTCGAGCAGAAGTACCCCGTCGGCACGGTCATCGAGGGCAAGGTCCGCAACCTGGCCAACTACGGCGCGTTCGTCGAGATCGAGCCCGGCATCGACGGCCTGCTGCATGTCAGCGACATGTCGTGGACCAAGAAGATCGCGCACCCCAACGAGCTCCTCAAGAAGGGCGACGAGGTCAAGTGCGTGGTCATCGAGGTCGACCAGGCCAAGCAGCGCGTCGGCCTCGGCGTCAAGCAGCTCACGGAGGACCCGTGGGTCGAGGCGATCCCCGGCGCGTACCGCCCGGGCATGATCGTGAAGGGCAAGATCACGAAGATCACCAACTTCGGCGTGTTCGTCGAGCTCGAGGACGGGCTCGAGGGACTGCTCCACATCAGCGAGCTCAGCGACCAAAAGGTCGAGAACCCGCTCGATGTGGTCAAGCCGCTGCAGGAGGTCGACGTCAAGATCCTGCGCGTGGACACCGCGGATCGCAAGATCGGCCTGTCGCTCAAGCGCGCCCAGTGGGGCGACAAGGGCGACAGCAAGGATTCGGCCGCTGGCGGTCCAGTCGACGACACGGCCGCGTTCACCATGCCCAAGAAGGCCAAGCCCACCAAGGGCGGCATGGACGATCACGGCGCCCTCGGCACCGACAAGATCAAGCTCTGAGCGCGAGCAAGAGCGAGAGATGGGCGCGCAGGCGCCCCAGCGGCGGCGGACCCCCGCCGCTCAAGAGAGAGAACCCCCGACGGCACGCCAGCGATGGCGTGCCGTTTTCATCTCGGCGATGTGCGCGGCTATCGCCACGCAAGTGCGCTGTGCGACTCTTGAGCTTGCCGGTGGAGGTCGGAGGCAGCGAGACCCCCGACAGCACGCCTGCGATGGGCTACAACTTCACCACGGGAAGTGCGCTCCGCGCGGTGAGCGCTTCGGACAAAGGCCAATGACGCAGGTTCGCTCGATTAGGGCGGCTGCGCGGTGCGCGTAGGTGTGGCAGCTGGATGCACGCAGGCGTGCGGCTGCCGCGATTGCCGTGCGTCGTTGCGAGTCGCGCAGCAGCTCGCCTATGACCTCCTCCAACTCCCCCTCCGCGCGGTACGTCACCAGCTCCGAGTCGCAGTCGAACAGTTCAGGAATCTCCCGCTTCCAGTCGACTACCTGGCAGGTCGCGCAGCCGGCCGCCTCGAAGAGCCGCGGATTCGTCCCGTGGTCCTGGTGCTCGTGCCACGTGTGGAGGTTGAGCACGACCTTTGCGGACGAGAACGCGGAGGCCATTTGGGATGCACTGAAGAAGCCGTCGGCAAGCCTTGGCTTCAGCGGCGATCTTGGACGAATCTTGCGGGCCCAAGGTCCCATGACCCTAAGGTCGTACCTCGCGGCAATCCGCTCGCAGACCCTCTCCCGCAACGGGCTCCAGTCACCCGCGAAGCAGACCTCGCACGCGAGCGCGGCTTGCGGCGGCATCGGCCTGTGCACGTCAGGGTCGCATGCTGTGGGAAGCCAGTACGCATGGCGAACACCCGCCTGCATGTAGTCGGCAGGACTCACGCTGCAATTGGTGAAGACGGCGTCGTACCGACATGCGAGCGGAAGGGAGGACGCGAGCTGAAAGGGATCGTTTAGCCACCAGCACACATGCGGAATGCCTCGGTCGCGGCACAGCGCGCACGACTCGTCATCGAGGTCGCGTCCGTACAGCGACACGACGAGATCTGGACTGAACTGCCCAACAAGCGCCCTGAAGCGGCGATTGACGCTTGCCCGAGCCCCGATCGCCTTGAGCCCCGCCCGTCCGGCGAACCTCGCAAGCGGACCTGCCGAAACGCTAAGCAGCTTCACCTCATGTCCGAGTTGCGCCATCGCCGTCGCGAGGTATCCGCCCATAGGCACCGTGCGAAGGCGGCCGGGCGTCGTGACAAGAATCCTCATTGCCCACCAATGTGTGGCCGGCTCAGGCCGCTCCGCCCACCCGGTGGTGACGCTTCGATGCCCATCTTCGCGTATCGCCAGAAAGTGGCCTCGGCATTGAGCACAGAGATCATGAGCCCTTCACGTCCATCAAGCACGCCAAGGCGAAGGAGGTAGGTGCGAAGAAACATCCACATCCCTCGAGCCGCGCCGATCGTCACTCCACCCCGCCGGCCTCGACCTAGCGCACCGACAGCGCCCTCGGTGGAGTACCGATTCATCTTTGCGATCGCCTCCTCGACGGATCGGTGAGTCTCGTGCATCAGCGGACTGGACAGAGTCCCCACCGCACAGCCCGGAATCAGCCGCTCATGGACGAGGTCATCGGAGAAGCGCGGGGTACCACGACGAAAGAGCCGCACGACATGGTCAGGCCACCATCCGCAGTGGTGAATCCGCTTGCCGCACATGAAGGAGGCACGTGGGATCCGGAACGCTCCCACTTCTTGCCGACCCATCGCCTGAGCGATCTCAGCTCCAAGCTCCGGGGTCACCCACTCGTCGCAGTCCAGCGACAGCACCCAGTCGCCGGTTGCGTAGCCAAGCGCCCGATTGCGCTGCACTCCGAAGCCTTGCCAGTCCGGATGCACGTGAACCTTGGCACCGCGCGAGATCGCGACATCCACAGTGCTGTCCTCACTTCCGCCATCGACCACGATCAGTTCGTCGGCAAACCGCACCGAGTCGAGCATCCTCCCGATCCGCCTCTCCTCGTTGCGAGCGATCGCGATTACAGAGAGTCGAACCATGTGTCGGTGGAGGTTAGGCGCGCAGCGGACAGCCATGCACATCGGGCGACTCACGCTCGCGTGCACCGATACGCTGCCTCCATGGTCCCCCGTGCCGCACCCATCCTCCACACGGAGTCATCCTGCGGCTGGGGAGGCCAGGAGATACGGATCCTCGAGGAATCCAAGGCCCTCCTCAGGCGCGGGCATGAGGTAGCGATCGCCTGCCCAACGGAGTCCGAGCTGTTCCGTCGCGCTCCGGAGTGGGGCATCCCCGTGATCCCGACGCCAATCGCCCGCCGCAGTGTCGCTGCACTTGGCGCGATTCACCGACTGCTGGCAGGGCATCGGCATGGGATCATCAACACTCACAGCTCGACGGATTCGTGGCTCGTCTCGTTCGCATCGCTGGCGACGCGACGACGACCTGCCATCGTGCGTACCCGTCACATATCCGCACCGATATCTAGGTCTCCAGCCTCCGCCTGGCTCTACCGAAGGGCTGCGGACCATGTGGTGACCACAGGCGAGGCCCTCCGGATCGCACTGATGGAAGCCACCGGGATGCCTGGTCACCGCGTGACCTCCGTACCCACCGGAATCGACCCCTCGCGGTTTCAGCCTCGCGACCCCCGTGAGGCGCGCGCTCGCGTTGGGCTTGAGCGCGAATCCCCTCTCATGGGAATCGTGGCCACTGTCCGTAGCTGGAAGGGCCACATCTTCCTGCTCGAGGCGTTCGCGCACTGCAAGCTGAATGGATGGAAGCTCGCTGTGGTGGGAGACGGTCCATCTCTAGGTGCCGCCGTGGATCGAGCGCGCGCGCTAGGCATCTCCGATCGAGTGGTGTTCGCGGGCCAGCAGTCCAATCCGGAAGTATGGCTGCAGGCGATGGACATTGTGTGCCAGCCCTCCTATGCCAACGAAGGTGTATCGCAGGCGGTCCTTCAGGCCATGATGACGGGTCGGCCGGTGATTGCCACTCCGGTAGGTGCAACGCAAGAGGCGGTCCGTCACGGCGAAACTGGGATCATCGTGCCTCCGAGCGACTCCGAATCCCTAGCTTCGGCAATCCGGGAACTGGCCGAAAGCCCTGCGAAACGCGCCGCATTGGGTGCTCGTGGCCGGGCGGTGGCCCTCGCGGAGTTCTCCGTCGAGAGGATGGCCGATCGCATGGAGGCCGTCTTCATGAAGGCACTCCAGCGCCGACGGGGCGGACGGCCGACCGCCTAGGGCCGCCCGCGCAACGGGAACGTGCGGTCGGCCAGGACTGACCGGTAGAGCGCGGTCCATCGACCGGCCATCGCATCCATCGAATGCTCCAACGCGCATTGCCGGCCAGCGCCACCAAGCCTTTCGCGCGCACCCGGATCCACTGCGGCCGAGATCGCCCTCACCCAGCCCTGCACATCATGGG
>VERO01000399.1 GCA_018882625.1 Phycisphaerales bacterium
GTCGAGGCGCTGCTGGCGCTGCTCTGCGAGGGGCGAGCCAGCGACATCTCGCTTCACCCTGCGCCAGCGGACCTGGAGGTGGCGACCGTCAGGCTCGTTGGCTTTGACGGCCGCACGGTCGCGGCCGTGCGCATCTCCCGCGAGGGCGATGGGGGACGCTGGGGGATGGATGACGGCAGCGGCGTGCTGCGCGTATGGCCGGCGTCGACGGTCGTGCCGCTTGACGCGCCGGTGCCTCGCGCGGGAATCCGGCTGCCTTAGCGCATGCGCCGCCAGAGGCGGACGACATCACTGCCTCGGCGGCGCTCGTCGGCGATGGAGAACCGTGACGGATCCGGTGCGGGCCAGTGCGCGGAGCACGTGTCCCCGGGCACGGCAGTGGACGCGAAGATCCACGCCTCGTCGACGAGGTCCGCATCGAGCAGCGCACGCACGAGACGCGGACCTGCCTCGGTCAGCACGGTCGAGACCCCATCGGAGGCGAGCTCCTGAAGCAGCGCGCGGAGCTGGTCGCGGCGGTCGCCTTCGGGGCGCAGCTCTCGCCAGCGGATTCCTGCCGCCGCGAACGTAGCCATGTCGGAGGGCGCGCGGGCGTCGCGCGACAGGGGATCGCACGCGATCTCCACAGGCCCCTCGAGTGCCGTGCGGATGATGCGCGCATCCGCACGGATGCCGAGCATGCGGTCGATCACGATGCGGCGCGGCACGCGGCGCACGCGACTGACGCGCGGCATGAGGTGCGGGTCGTCGACAGCCACCGTGGCCAGTGTGGTGAGTACGGCGTCCACTCGCGCGCGCTCGCGATGCACCATCTGCCGGCTGCGAGCCGAGCTGATCCACCGGCCATGGCCCGGGTGCGCCGTGCAGCGGTTGTCGGAGGTGGCCGCCCACTTCGCGATGACGCGGGGCAGTCCATGCAGCACGCGGCGCGCGAATCCGTCGGTGAGTGCGGCAGCCGCCTCGTGCGGCATGTGCACCGCCTCGATGCCGGCGCGGCGCAGGGCCTGCGCGCCGCCCTGTGCCGCCACGTTCGGGTCGGGTCGCGCAAAGACGACGCGCGCCACTCCGGCGCGCACGAGGGCATCCGCGCATGGTGGCGTGCGCCCATGGTGCGCGCATGGCTCGAGCGTCACGTAGGCCGTGGCGCCGCGCGCGCTCTCGCCGGCCGCCGCAAGCGCATGCGCCTCCGCATGAGGCCCTCCGCACCGGCGGTGGTAGCCCTCGGAGATGACGTCGCCGGCAGGCGTCGCGATCACGCATCCCACCATGGGATTGGGCTCCGCGCCGCCGTGCCCACGCAGCGCGATGCGCGCGGCGCGCGACATCATGCGCAGGTCGATGTCATGCTGCGCGCCGTGCGCGCTCATGCCGTCGCCGCCAGCGCGGCCGCACCGGGCACGCGCTCGACCGGTGCAGGAGCGGGCCCACGCACCTCCACCACGAGCATGTCGTCTCCGGGCACGCCGCGCGCGTGCTCGCGCGCCATGCGCACGATGTACTCGGGCCACGATGGCGGCGCCTCCGCGCGCGTCAGCGCGGCACGGACGCGCGCGAGGCCGAACTGGTCGCCGCGCGGGTCGCATGCCTCGATGATGCCGTCGGTGAACAGCACGAGGGCATCGCCATGCGCGAAGGTCGAGCTGCGCTGCACCTCGTGCGCCTCGAACGGGTCGCCGGCCCCGAGCACCATCGCGGTGGAGGTGAGGTGCTCGACGGTGCCGTCCGTGTGGCGC
>VERO01000400.1 GCA_018882625.1 Phycisphaerales bacterium
GCCGACACCGTGCACCGCGAGCGCATCGCGGAGAACCTCGGTCGGCCGGAGCAGCGATCCAAGCTCGAATCCCTTCGCGGTGCTCACCACCATCGCGCCGTCCGCAATGTGCGCAGCGAGCTCTCGCCACGCTGACCGCACGCCCTGGGTGGGCACTGCACTGACGATGATCGGCGCGCCCTCCAGCGCATCCTCCACCCGACGGCATGCGCGAATTCCACGCGGCAGCCTGAGCCCTGGCAGGCGAGGCGGGCAGTCGCCACGCGCGATCGCGTCGATCGCATCGCCGTCACGGTCCCAGATCGAGACATCCGCGCCGGCACGCGCAGCCTGGGCCGCCATCGCGCCGCCCATCTGCCCGGCACCGATGATGGCGACGCGCAGTGCGCGTCCTGTGGCATGTGCGCTCACCCGCGCCAACCTACCACCCCACATGACCAGGCGCCGGCAGCGTGCTACCCTTCCGACGCATCTCTCTCGTGCCCCCACCCCGGAGCACCCCACATGACCACGTTCCAGTCGGCCCTTGGCCGAGAATCTGTCGATGCCGGCTCCACCGGCGGAGAACGCCTCGAGCGCCAGCTCTTCATCGCGCTGGTCGGAGGCGTGCTCCTCTTCGTGTCGTGGCTCGCCGAGGCGCTCTTCGGCATCGAGCGATCCGTGGCCCAGCTTCCGGCCGTCGCGGGCGCGCTGATCCTGGTGACGCCGCTGGCGGCAGGCGCTCTCGAGGAGCTGCGGCGAGGCAAGCCCTCGAGCGACTCGCTCGCGTCGCTCGCGGTGTTCGCTGCGCTGGCCAACCAGCTCTACCACGCCGCGGGCTTCCTGGCCTTCTTCCTGTGGCTCAGCGAGCTCATCCTCTCGCGCACGGCATGGGGTGCGCAGCGCGCGATCCGTGACCTGATCGAGCTCACGCCGGATGTGGCGCGCCTCGTGGGCAAGGACGGCACCGAGAGGCAGGCGAAGCTCTCCGAGGTCCGTGTGGGCGATGTGGTCCGCGTCCGACCCGGCGAGAACCTTCCCGTGGACGGGCGCATCGTGGCTGGCACGTCGAGCATCAACCAGGCGTCGCTGACCGGCGAGGCAGTGCCGATCGAGGCTCAGCCCGGCCTGGACGTGTACGCAGGCACCACCAACCTCACCGGGCAGATCGACATCCAGGTGACCGCCGTGGCTGGCGAGACCACGATCGGCAAGGTCGAGAAGCTCATCCGCGAGGCCGAGAGCGCCAAGAGCGAGCGGCAGGAGCTGATCGAGCGGCTCGCCAGCTACTACGTCCCCGTCGTGCTGATGGTGGCGGGGCTCGTGTGGTTCTTCACGAGCAAGAGCGCCAGCCCCGACGTGCGTGCGCAGGCTGCCGTGCGCGCCATCACCGTGCTCGTCGTCACGTGCCCCGGCGCGCTGCTCATCGCCTACCCGACGGCGATGGTGGCGGCGTTCGCGGCGGCGGCGAGGCTCGGCATCATGATCAAGCAGACGCGCACGCTCGAGAGCGCGGCCCACATCGACACGGTCGTGATGGACAAGACCGGCACGCTCACGACGGGCAAGTTCAGCGTCAGCCGGCTTGCGCCGGCGGAGGGCATCGACGGCGCCGTGCTGCTGCAGGCCGCCGCCGACTGCGAGCAGAGCTCCAACCATCCGCTCGCGCGCAGCATCCTCGAAACCGCCGAGCGCGCGCGCATCCAGCCCGCGGCGCTGCAGTCCTACGAGGAGGTGCACGGGCGCGGCGTCA
>VERO01000108.1 GCA_018882625.1 Phycisphaerales bacterium
AGCTTGCGACCCGCGCGCGCGTGCTTGCCGTAGAGGTGCACGTGCGCCTCAGGGCATGCGGCAAGGATCTCCGCAGCCGATGGCGCACGCCCCACGAGATTGACCATCGCACAGAGTCCACGGGCGTGTGTCGGCCCAAGCGCCATCGACGCGACCGCACGCATGTGGTTCTCGAACTGGCTGGTGTGGGCGCCGTCGATCGTCCAGTGGCCGGAGTTGTGCACGCGTGGCGCCATCTCGTTGGCGATGAGGCCCTCGGGCGTCACGAAGAACTCGACCGACATCGTCCCGATGTAGTCGAGCTCGTCCATGATGCGGCGCACGGCGGCGCGCGCCGACTCCGCCAGCGCTCCCGTCGTGTCGCACGGGGCGGGCGCCACGCTGCGGCGCAGGATGCCGTGCGCGTGCTCGTTCTGCGTGAGAGGCCACGACACCCACTCCACGCCGCCTCCGCGGCGCGCGCGTGTCGCGACAAGGCTCACCTCGGCGCTGAACCGCACCAGCGACTCGAGGATGCACGGCACCTTGCCCAGCTCCTGCCACGCGGCCGCAGCCTGCGCGGCGTCGCGCACCAGGCGCTGGCCCTTGCCGTCATACCCGAGCCGGCGCGTCTTGAGCATCGCGGGCGTGCCGACCGACGCCATCGCATCGTCGAGCTCCTGTGCGCTCGACACGGCCGCGAAGGGCTGCACCGGCACCCCGCACTCGCGGAAGAAGCGCTTCTCGCTGATGCGGTCCTGCGACACGGCCAGCGCGCGCGGGCCAGGCGCCAGCGAGAGCCGCTGGGCAAGCGCTTCGGCCGTTGACGCGGGCACGTTCTCGAACTCGAACGTGGCGACGCTGAGCTGCGCCGCAAAGCGGTCGAGGCCGTCGGGATCGTCGTAGGGCGCGGTGATCACCTCGCCGAGCGCGGCCGCGGGGCAGTCTGCGGAGGGCTCCAGGAAGCGGAAGCGCATGCCCAGCGGGAGCCCCGAGATCGCGAGCATCCGGCCGAGCTGGCCTCCTCCGACGATTCCGACCTTCATGGATCACTCCTGCGCGCGGGCGATGGCCTGACCACGGTCAGGCGGACGGATCCGGGTGCGCGAGCACCTCGGCCGTGCGGGCCGCGCGGTACCCGACGAGTGCGTCTCGGATCGACTCGCGCTCGTTGGCGAGGATCGATGCGGCCAGGAGCGCGGCGTTGATCGCGCCTGCCTTGCCGATCGCGAGGGTGCCGACCGGGATGCCTGCAGGCATCTGCGCGATCGAGAGCAGGCTGTCCATGCCATGGAGGGCCTTGCTCTCGACAGGCACCCCCAGCACGGGCAGGTGCGTCTTCGCGGCGCACATGCCGGGGAGGTGCGCTGCGCCTCCTGCACCGGCGATGATCACCTTGAGTCCGCGGCTTGCGGCGGTCGATGCGTATCGGAAGAGGAGGTCGGGCGTGCGGTGCGCGCTGACGACGCGCACCTCGCAGGGCACGCCGAGCTCGCCGAGCATGTCCACGCAGTGGCACATGGTCTCCCAGTCCGTGCGCGAACCCATGATCACGCCAACGAGAGCGCCTGATGCGCCGCCTGCCTGCGTCTCGAGCATCGACTCCCAGGTCATGCAGGGATCCTAGCGGCGGGCGATGGGTACGATCCGCCGCTCGCACATGCCGATTGACCCGGGACAACGCGCGCACCGCGCCCTTCGTGTCGTGTGCTCCACGACAGCGGAGCCGCTGTGCGAGGATCTTGCGCGCAGGCTCTCGGCGCGGTGGTCAGGCGACTGCGACGGCCTGCCTCGCATCGGCGCATTCGACCGCGTTGCGGTGGCCGTGCAGGGCAAGGGACTCGAGCGATGGATGCGGCGTCGACTTGCCGCTCGCCTGGGCGTCATCGGTGGCATCGAGACACCGTACCTGCGCCGGTTCCTCTTTGACGTCGCAGGCATGGTGACCGGCACCGATGCGCTATCGCGTGACCGCGATGACACGCTCGAGCTCGCGTACCGCGTCGCGCAGGAGATCGCGGAACGCTGCGGGGCAACTGCCGGCGACTTGGTCGCATCGCATGATGAGCGCGGCGGGGTCGCGGGCGATGCGCACCGCACGCGCGGCATCGGCGCTGTCCCGCGCGTGGATCCCGAGCACGTGCTTCCGCTCGTGACCGACAGCGAGGGCTCGCGGGCGCATCCCCATGCGCTGCTCGCCTGCGGCCACAGGCTCGCCGCGATCTTCGACGCGCTTGAGGTCGAGCGGCCGGAGCTCGTCGTGGCCTGGCGCGAGGGCAAGGCGCTCCCGGATCGCGCGCCGTGGATGCGCCGCGACACGCCCGATCATGGCCGCCTCGTGTCGCTGTGCGCGTGGCTGCATCGGATGTGGTGGTGGACGGCCGGGCCCGGAGCGCCAGGCGCGCATCCGGAGGGGTGCTGGAGCGGTCACCGGGCATGGCAATCGGTGCGCGACGCGATCGCGATCCTCGCGAGCGATGCCGCATGGCGCGATGCGCAGGCCAGGCTCGACGCGCGGCGCATCGGTGATGACCGCATGCGGCTGCCGTCCATGGTGAGCGTCTTCGGCGTGTCGTCGCTGCCGCCGCTCGCGCTGGACTTCCTCGCGGCGCTCGGCCGGCGCATCGACGTGAGCGTGCACCTGGTGGTGCCCACGGACCAGTACATGGATCCGGCTGTCATCGGCCGCGCCACTGGAGGCGAGGAGGATGAGGCTCATCTCGATGCGCTGTGGACGCGCGGACAGCGACTGCTGTCGGTGTGCGGCCGGCAGCCGATGGCGATGCAGCACCGCGTCCTGGCGATCGAGCCCTGCGAGCATGTCTCGTGCAGCGAGATGGCTTCGGATGGCGCATCGGGCATGGAGCCCGGATCGGGCGACGGGACAGGAGACGTAGGCTCGGCGCTGCACGCGCTCCAGCGGTCGCTGCGCGAATGCACGCCGATGGACCGCAGCCGCGCTGCAGACGGGTCGATCAGCGTGCACCTGGTGTCCGGGGCCACGCGCGCCGCGGAGGTGCTCCGCGACCAGGTGCTCGATGCGTTCGCCACGCTGCCGGGCACCGGTCCCGATGACGTGCTCGTGCTGACGACCGACGTGGAGCGATACGGCACGGCCATCGTGAGGGCCATGGATGCGGCGAGCCCGCGTCCGGTGGCGGTGACGCTCGCCGACCGCAGCGTGCGCGTCGAGCGCGATGCGGTCCGCACCTACTGCGATGCGCTGCGGATGCTCGATGGCGAGATCACGCTCGAGTCGCTTGGCGAGGTGATCGCATCGTCCACGGTCGCGGCACGCGCGGGCGTCGGCGCCGAGGACGCCGCGCAGTGCATCGAGCGGCTGCGCGAGGCCGGCGGCCGCAGGTTCATCGACGCGGAGCACCGCCGCCGCACGCTCGCCGCCGCGGGAGGGTCCGAAGCCATCGCATGGAGCGCGCCGAGCTCCGCCGCGGGAGGGTCCGGTCCGTGCATGGCGGGCGTCCCCGACGGGACGGTGTGCGACGCGTCGGACCGGCTGGCGATGTCGGTTGCCATGTCGCATGAGGTGGGCGGCACGGAACTGCCTGCGATGGCGCGCGTGTGCTCGGCGATCGACGCGCTGATGGCCCTCGGTCGGCGCACCGCTCCGCAGCGCCCGATGCGCGAGTGGTGCGCATGGGCGCGAGACCTGCTCGATGCTGTCGTGCCGCGCCGGGGAGGGTCATCAGGCGAGGGCGACATGGCGGCGCAGCGGGCCGCGATCGGCGAGGCGATCCGCTCCGTGGACGCCGCGGCGGCGGAGGCAGGTCTTGTGCAGGAGGTGCCGTTCGCGGCCGCGCGCGGGGAGATCGTCGACGCCATCGACCGCACCGCCGCGGGCCGGCGCTTCGGTGCGGTTGGCGGCGTGATGGTGGGCGGTCTGGTTCCCATGCGGAGCGTCCCGAGCCGGATCGTGGCGCTCGTCGGGCTGGACCGTGGCGTCTTTCCCCGGCGTGACGAGCGCTCGGGAATCGATCCGCGGCGCTGGTCGAGGTGCGCGGGCGACCGCAGCCCGCGCGACGAGGACCGTGCGCTCTTCCTCGAGGCGATCCACGCTGCAGCGGATCGGCTGATCATCATCTCGGATGCGGTCGATGCCGCCTCGGGCGAGCAGGAGCCGGCGTCGCCTCTCGTCGATCTCCTGGTGGAGCAGTGCGGCGAGGCGGCGCGAGTGACTCGGCATGGCGTCCATGCGTTCGGCGAGGAGGAGTGGTCATCCGGCGACGACGGCCGCGCGCGCCGCGATGCGCATGCGAGGCGGTGCGCGGTCGCGCGCCGCACAGGCGCCGGAGCGCAGGGCCGGCGCCGAATCATGTGCCCAGAGATCAGGTCGCCGGTGGACATCAGCGATGCGATGCTCGCGCGCGTCGGGTCGGTGGATGCGATCGCGGAGTGCATGCGTGACCCGGCGCGCTGGTGGCTCGAGGCCATGGGTGCCCGGCTCGCGTCGATTGAGCCGGACACGGAAGAGCGCGAGCCTGGTGCCATCGGCAGCCTGCTCAAGTGGTCGCTCGAGCAGGCGGCCATCGAGCAGGCGGTGCGGGGTGGCGGCCTCTCGGTCGACGGGATCGTCTCTGCGCAGCGCGCAGCGGGCGCGCTTCCCGCTGGCGCTGCGGCAGATGCGGTCACGCATGCGCTGGCCACATGGCTGGACACGAAGGTCCGGCCGGCCCGCGGATTCCGAGCGTGCCCCGCATCGCCCCATGAGTGGTTGGTCGATGGTCCGGATGGCGCGCTGCTCGCGCGTGGCTGGCGCAGCGATGCGGACTGCGGCACGCAGGTCATCTTCCGCGGCGGGTCGTGGCGGGCGGATCGCCTCATCGAGATCGCGATTCATGCAGCGGCATGGGCCGCGAGCGGAGGCGTCCGCACGGTCGTCATCCCGGAGCCCGATCCCAAGGGCGGCATGCCGCCGGAGATCGCCTGGCGCGGCACGGCTGAAAGCGCGGCCCGCGCTCTTCACGAGCTCCGGCGCATCGCTGCAGCGGGAACGGCCGTTCCGCTGTGCATCCATCCCATGCTGGTCGCGGAAGCGGACCTGCCGGGACTCGCGGCAGGCCGCGCGGATGCGCATGATGCCGCGCGCAGGGCGCTTGACGGGTGGCTCGCCCGCACGGCGGATGACCGCTCGCGCGGCGAGACCGATGCGCGGGCGATGCGCGTGGCGTTTCAGGGACTCGCCGCCGACGAGGTGCTCGCAGGCCCACGCGGCCCAGCTGAAGGCGCGCGCGAGTGTGCGGGGCATGAGATGGATGCCTCGGGCACACCAGCGCACGGCGCTGTGCGCACCGACTTCGCCGGCGTGTGGCCTGCGATCGACCGGATCCTGGGAGGTTGCGGATGGTCGCGCAGCGCATCAGGGGCCAGCCCATGAGCGAGCGTGGCGCCGAACGCTCGCTGCGGGTCGTGGAGGCCAGCGCGGGCACGGGCAAGACATTCCGCATCACGCAGCTCGTGGTGAGCAAGGTGATCGGGGGGACTCGCATCGACCGCATCGTGCTGTCGAGCTACACCAACGCTGCCGCGGACGAGCTCGCCGAGCGCGTGCGTGGTGCGCTCGCGCGCGCGCTTGACCCGCGCGCGCACGGCGACCGGGAGACGCCAGTCCCTGACGCCACCGCCGCAGCGCACCTGCGGCGCGCCATCTCGGATCTTGATGGCGCATGCATCGGCACGATCCACTCGTTCTGCGCACGGCTCCTCGAGGAGGCTGCCGAAGTGGCCGGCGCGCTCTCGCTTGAGGGCATGTCGCCCGACGAGTCCTCAGGTGACCTGCAGTCGGAGGTCGCTGCGGACCTCTGGGCTGCGTGCATCGCGCCGAGCCATCTGGCGATGGCGATGCTCGGCGACAGCCCGGCAGAGGCACGCGCGATGCTCGACAGCATCGTCAGCGCGGTGGACGGCGAGCCTGATGCGCGCATCGAGCCGTCGGAGCCGTGGGCGCGCATCGCAGACCTCGAGCGCCGCATCGACGCGATCATCTCTGGCCCTGACGCGGATTGCCGCACGGCCGCCGCTGACGCGATCGGGAGCTTCAAGAAGGAGGCGGGCACGCGGCTGCGGGCCATGGTCGACGTGACCGCGTCCGGCCCGGCCGCCCGGCAGGCTGTGCTCTCGGGCGCGCATGAGTTCCGGCGCGTGACGGACGGAGACTGGCCCGCAGAGGGCCTCAAGGACAAGGCCAAGCGCGCGTGCGTCGAGGAATGGGCGAGGTCTCCCGCAGGATCGCGCGCGGTGCAGGTGCTGCAGCAGCTCGATGCCGATTACCTCGCCGCATGCGCGGGACTGCGTGCGGCGCTCGCCCGCCGCGCCGGCGAGGCGCTGCGTTCACGGCGCGATGCGCGGCGCAGCTACTCGTTCAGTGACCTCATTGCGCGCACGTGGCGCCTCGTGTCCGAGCGCGGGAGCCCGCTCGTCGCGCACGCACGGCACCGCTACGCGATGGCGATCATCGACGAGTGCCAGGACACGGATCCGCTGCAGCAGGCGATCTTCAGGACGATCTTCGATGCGCCGGGCCTCGAGCTTCACGTGGTGGGCGATCCCAAGCAGTCGATCTACGGGTTCCGCGGCGCGGACCTGCCGAGCTACATCCGTCTGCGTGACAGCGGCATCGCCGGCGATCCGCTCGCCACCTCGTTCCGGTCCGATGCGGCGCATGTCGCGGCGGTCGAGGGCCTCTTCACCGCGCACGAGGCGCCCTTCGGTTCGCGTGACATCGCGTTCACGCCGATCTCGGTGCGGCACCGGCGTGCGCGGTGCGTAGGCGCCGATGGCTCGGGCCAGTCGGGCATCGATGTCATGGCCCTGGAGTCGGGCACCACCGTGGCATCGCAGCGCGAGGCGGCCATGCGCGCCACGGCGGCGCGGATCCGCCAGTGGCTCGACCGCGACGGACGGTTCGGGCTGCGCATCCCGGACAGCGACGCAGCCGATGCGCCACTGCGGCCGGTGAGGCCGGGAGACGTCGCGGTGCTCTGCCATCGCCGGGACGACCTCGATGTGATGCGCGTCGAGCTCGACAGGCTCGGCATCCCGAGCGTGTACTCGGGAGACTCCTCGGTGCTGCTCTCGCCCGCTGCGGAGGACCTCCACACGATCCTCGTCGCATGCGCGTCCCGCCGCTCCGCGCAGTTCGCCATCGGCGCGGCGATGACGCGCGCGCTGGGCGCCCGCGCGGACGACATCACGTCGCGCCGCGAGTCCTGGATCGGGGCCTTGCGGGCCTGTACGGTGGCGATCGACCAGCGCGGGATCGATGCCGCGCTGGTCGAGCTTCTCGAGAGGCCTGTGCCGGATGCGCGCTCCGGCGAGGATGCCGATCGATCGGCGATGGAGCTCCTGCTCGCGCAGCCTGGCGGCGAGCGCCAGGCGGTGGACCTGAAGCACCTGCGCGAGCTGCTTGGCGAGGCGGAGCGCACGGGCACGCGC
>VERO01000401.1 GCA_018882625.1 Phycisphaerales bacterium
GACCTCTCGGGAGACCTCCGTGCAGCGCTCGATCCGGCGCAGCCGCTGTCGCTCGCGCAGAGTTCAGCGCGCATCGAGCTGCCCGGCACGCTGGCGATCGCGCTCACGGACTGGTGGCGCGGGGGCAGCGTCGCGACCGATGCCGTATCCGAGGCGGACCGCATCGCGCTCGCGGTGACGATCGCGTCTGCGCGCATCGCATCGCGCGAGCGCCTCGGTGATGCGAGCGTTGACGCGACGGCTCAGCTCGAGCGCATCAGGCTCGTGCCCAAGGGCAAGCCTGCAGTGGCGGTGGGGCCGGTCCGCATCGGCATCCGGAGCGCGCGTCTCGCCGACCGGATTGCGCTCGAGGCATCGGGTGCGGCAGCGATCGCGGACGCGGGCGGCAGTCAGGCCATGCGCACGACCGGCGAGGTGAACGCATCGCTCGCGGCGGTGGGGCTTGTGGGGACCGACGGATCGCTGAGCCCGGAGCGCGCGCAGCTCACCGGGTCCGTGCGCGTGAACGGCTTCCCGACGGTCATCGCGGACACCTTCGCGGGCGCGAAGGGCGACCTGGTCGATGCCATCGGGCCCGCGATCACGATGGAGCTCGATGCGCGGTCGGCGTCCCCGGAGGCGCGCGACGCGCCCGTTGCCGCGGCGGCGCAGCGGATGACCGAGCTGTCGCTCAACCTCAGCTCGTCGATGGTGCAGATGCAGGTGCCGCGCGCGGTGCTCGCCGGCGGCACGCTGAGCGTCGGCGCGTCACAGCCTGCTCAGGGCAGCATCACGATCTCGCCCGCGCTCAAGGACTGGGTGCTCGAGCAGATCAACCCGGTCTTCTCCGACATCGTCTCGTCGCCTCCCGTGAAGTGGCGCGTGCCGTCGATCCAGTTCCCGCTCGACGGCGACTTGTCGCGGCTCAGCGGTGCGCTGCAGGTCGAGGTGGGCGAGGTGCGCCTCTAGCGCAGCAACCAGTTCGTCGGGAGCCTGATCATGTCGGAGGGCTCGCCCGACGGATCGGTGCCCGCGCTCATCGAGCCGCTGCGCGTGGACATCGCCGCAGGCCGCGTCACCTACCGCGACTTCAGGCTTTCGGTGGGGCGCTTCGCCAACGACTGGCAGAACAAGCTGAACATGTCGGGGGACATCGACCTCACGCGGAAGCCTCCCTACGTCAACAGGATCTCGTTCGAAGTCCCGTTCCAGTCGATCGCGCGCACTGCGGCCAGCTTCAGGCAGGTCGCGGGCGCGGCCGAGCAGCTCACGAAGGCGATCCAGGGCCTGCCCATCGACCCCGGCACGCTGCTGCTCGTCGACCTCTCCTACTCAGGACCGCTTGCGGGCGCCGATGGCGCGCCTGCCCAGCTCACCGAGGCCTACAGCGTGCGCGTCGACGAGCAGGCGCTCGAGCGCATCACCGTCAAGGACGTGGTCGGCACTGTGAAGGGCATCGCGGACCTCTTCAGGAAGAAGCCCAAGCAGTGAGCTGCGGAGCCAGGTGCGGCACCGGGGCGCCGCACGCAATCACATCGGCTTCTCGCCGACGGTCTCGTCGTAGACCTGCAGGAGCTTTGCCTTGTCGAAGATCAGCTCCTGGCGCGAGAGGCCAGTCACCTCGTAGTGGGGCGTGAGCTCGATGGCGTCCACCGGGCACGCCTCCTCGCACATCCCGCAGTAGATGCAGCGCAGCTCGTCGATGTCGAACTGCTTGGGGTACTTCTCGCGGTCCTCCCACGGG
>VERO01000109.1 GCA_018882625.1 Phycisphaerales bacterium
ATCGTCGACACCTACGGCGGCCGCGGCCGCCATGGCGGCGGCGCCTTCAGCGGCAAGGACCCCTCGAAGGTCGACCGCAGCGCCGCCTACATGGCCCGCTACATCGCGAAGAACATCGTGTCTGCCGGGCTCGCGCAGGTGTGCGAAGTCCAGCTGGCGTACGCGATCGGCGTCGCGGAGCCGACCAGCGTCCTGGTCGACAGCCAGGGCACCGGCACGGTGAGCGACAGCGTGCTCGCCCGGCTCGTGCGCGACCACTTCGACCTCACGCCCTCGGGCATCATCAGCTCGCTGAAGCTGCTCCGCCCGATCTACTCGGTGACGGCCGCGCACGGCCATTTCGGCCGCACGCCCGATGAGGGCGTGAAGGGCTCGTTCACGTGGGAGCGGACCGACGTCGCCCCTGCGCTGAAGCGCGCCGCCGCGAAGGCGCGTTCGAGGTGAGCGACCCAGCGGTGGGTGCGCGCGCGGTGGCGTGCGCACGCATCCGGGCGCAGGTCCCGCGCTTCCCAAAGCTCGCCTTCGACGCGCGCGATGTGCGCGGAACCGGCGATGACGCGCACCTTGACGCGCGTGACGCTGCGCTCGCCGACGCGATCGAGCAGTGCACGCTCCGTCACTGGCTCGCGATCGAGTGCGTGGTCCGTGCGCACGTGGAGCGTCCCTGGCTGACGGTGCAGCCGCCGCTGCGCGCGGCGCTGATGGCGGGTGCGGCGCAGCTGCTCTTCTTCGACCGGCTTCCCGCGCACGCAGTCGTGGACGAAACCGTCGATTGGACGAAGTCGCAGCTGCACAAGGGCGCTGGAGGCATGGTCAACGCCGTGCTGCGCGCCGTGGCTGCACTGCGCTCAGGAGTGCAGGATGCGCCCGACCCGGCGCGCGCCGAGGATCCCGCGGCGCTGGCGCGCTGGAGCTCGCGGCGCGATGCGCTGCCTGCCGACGATGGACGCGTGATCATGCTCGGGCGCGAGGTGCTCCCCGCCGATCCCGCGGAGCGGCTCTCGGTGCAGACGAGCCACGCGCGCGCGCTCATCGCACACTGGCGGCAGACGCTGGGCGCGGACCGCGCCCTCGCGGTCGCCGCGCACGGACTCTGCAGGCCCCCAACGATCGTGGCGCTGCCGGATGCGGCCACGGACGCCGCCGGTGCCGCGCCCGGACCGGCCCACGGGCACCTGATTCCGCACCGCGAGCCCGGCTTCGCGGTGTGGACGGGATCGCACGACGCGCTCGAGGCGTGGCTTGCGGCGCACCCGGCCGCACGCGTGCAGGATCCCGCAAGCGCGGCCGCAGTGGCGTCGCTGGCCGCGCACTGCGCATCGCGCGGGGAGCGCCCGCGCCGGATCCTCGATGCCTGCGCGGGCCGCGGCACGAAGGCGATCCAGCTCGCGCGCGCGTTCCCCGAATCCGAGATCGTGGCCACCGATCCCGATGCGCAGCGGATGCGCGCGCTGAGGGCGCGGTGCGCGCCATTCCCGAACGTCACCGTCGTGGACACCGATGCGCTTGGGCCGCTGGCGGGCACGGTGGACATCGCGCTGCTCGACGTGCCGTGCACCAACACGGGCACGCTCGCGCGGCGGCTTGAGGCGCGCTACCGGTGGAGCGACGACGAGCTGCGTGCGCTGCGCCGGATGCAGCGCGAGATCGCGGAGCACCATGCGGCGCTGCTGGACCGGTCGGTCGCTGGCCGTGCCGCGATCCTGTGGAGCACATGCAGCGTGGATCCCACGGAGAACCGCGAGCAGGCGAGCTGGATCGCGCAGATGTCGCGCGGGAGCGTCGAGCTGGAGTCGATGCGCTGGCCATCGGGCGCACCTGGATCGCCCCTGACCGAGTACTCCGACGGCTCGTACCACGCGCTGGTGCGTCTCGGGTAGGCGCGGTGGAGGCGCTGGTGTCGGGGGCGCAGGTGCGCACGCGCACAGCGGGACCGGAGCCCAGACCCGGAGCGCTACGCCACCGTAACCGGATCCGCCGCGAGAAACACGGCGCGCAGCGCCTCTGCGCTCGTGGCGCCGAATGCGGCCTCGCGGGCATGCGCGCTCGAGAAGAGGCGCGAGACGCGCGCGAGAGCCTGGATATGGTCGGCGATCCGGTCGGGCGGCGCGACGATCATGCAGACAAGACGCACCGGCTGCCTGTCGATGGACTGGAAGTCCACCGGCTCGCGCAACGTCCCCGCCGCCATGGCGATCGCGCGAATGCCCTGCGACTTCGCGTGCGGCACGGCCAGGCCCTCGCCGATGCCCGTGGACCTCTGCTGCTCCCGCGCCAGCACGGCTTCGGTCAGCGACTGGGCCTCGTTGGCTGGGATCGCCCCGCTGACGACGAGCACATCCACCAGCTCCCGGATGGCCCCATCCCGGGTCGACGCATCGAGCGGCACCTTCACGGCATCAGGCTGGAGCAGGTCTGCAAATCGCACGCGTTCGGTCCGTTCAGCGATAGGGAAACGTCAGAGCATACGCCGCCCGCGCAGGCCCGTCACGGCGCGGAGAGCGCGCGGAGCGCCTCCTCGAGTCCGGGATCGCCGGGGGCCAGCTCAAGCGCGCGCTTCACCGCCGCGATCGCGTCCTCGCGGCGCTCGAGTCGCACCAGACCCATCGCGCGCACGCGCCACGCATTGGGGTTCCTGGGATCAATCTCGATGGTGCGGTCTACGAGGCGCACGCCCTCCTCCACCTCATCCGGCGAATTGCCGTGCTCGATCAGGACCATCGACAGCCTTCGCATGCCAAGCAGCTCGTCGGGCACCGCAGCATGGCGTGCGCGCGCCATCGCGATGGCCTCGTCGGTGCGCCCCACCCTGAGGAGCCCGGTGATGCGCTCCTCCGCGAGGCGCCACCATGTGGGGTGGTCGCGCACTGCCGCGTCGGCGAGGGCCTCGCCCTCCGCATCGCGGCCCTGCGCGGCAAGGAGCCTCACGAGCGCAGCGGCCACCGGCTCCTCGGGCCTCTCGTCCCACAGGCCGCGCACGACCGATTCCGCTGCGGGAAAGTCCCCGAGCGCCGCAAGCAGTCGCGCACGGCGCAGCGCAATCATCCGCTCGCGGCCGGGGTAGATGCCCAGGCCACCGCCCTCGACCGGTCCCGCGAGCGCGTAGAGCCTCAGCGCACGCTCAGCCTCGGCCCGCATCTGCGCGGGGAGCTCCACGCGGTCCGCCGAGACGATCCGCTCGTCGGGGACCGTGATCGCCATGTCCGCGCGCTCCGCACGCCACCCGATCACGTTGATCGCCGCCGCGTGCACGACGGCCGCCAGCGCAAGCGCGGTGACGGCGAGCCATCCCCATCCGCCGCGCGCGATCCTGCCCGACCGCACGAGCGCGATGCGGTGAAAGGACGCATTCGGCGCGGTCAGCGTGCGCCAGGAGGTCCACACCATGAATGCCACGCATGCGGTGATGCCGGATGCGAAGAGCAGCGGCACGGTGGCTCGCGCAGGGCTCGTGCCGAATGGGAAGTAGACGGACATGAACACGGCCGCCGCGAGCGCCGCCAGCGCGATCTCCTGCGGCCACGTGAGGTCCTGGCGAGCGCGGGGCGCAGCAAGGCCCTTCGCGCCCAATCCACCCTGCTCCGCGCCCTCCCCGGCGCTGTCCCCGGCGCGCGACGCGGTCGCCGCACCGCTGCGCGCCGTCAGCGCGTTGCTCGCGCCGAACCCGAAGTAGAGCGCGTCCTTGGGGCACACGCTCACGCAGTCCATGCACTTCATGCATCCGGAATCGACGACCATCCCGTATGCGGCGACCTCCTCGTGCACGCGCACGTTGGACGTGCACACCGCCGTGCAGTGTCCGCAGTGCTCGCACGCGTCGGTCACCCGGATGCGCGCCGGAGCCACCTCGTCGAGGGGCGCAAAGAAGCCGCCGTACGGGCACCCGTACGTGCAGTAGCCCTTCATGCCGAGGAAGTAGACGGTGAGGAACCCGCAGATGGCCAGGAACGGCACGCCCATCAGCCAGCCCGGGAATGTCGCCCAGAAGTCACCGGTCACGAGGTGCCACGTCCAGCCGGGCCAGCGCAGCTCGGGCTGCACGAATGGCGCGATCGCGAGCCTGTACGCCACGGGCCACACGAACATGTAGAGCGCCATCAGCAGCGGCACCCACAGGAGCAGGCGCGAGCGGAATGGGCGCGGCCGGATGCCGGCCTTGCCGAGCAGCCATGCGCACGCATCCTGCAGCATCACCACGTGGCATCCCCAGCCGCAGAACCAGCGGCCGAGGATCGCGGTGCTCGCCAGCGCGGCCGCGAAGAGGATCGCGCCGGCGTTGATCACGCCGTTCTTGACGGCCTCCATCGACTCGCTCGGCTCGACGGGGGTCAGCGTGGTGCCGGTGATGAGCCACTGCACCACGTGCGCGATCATCAGCAGCTGCACGATGCCGAGCACGATGGCGCGCCGGGGCCCGGACCTGGACTTGCGCACCTCGTTCACCGGCGTGCCCCGTCCGCCGCTCCTCTGCCCGCGCGCCTGCCCGCCTCCAGACCTGCATCCGCCTGATGCGGCGATCACGGGAAGCGGGATCGACCTCTGCGCACGCGCCATCTGCACAGATCGTATGGTCGGGACTCGAACGGGAGCCTCCTATACTTCGCGGCTCACCATGCCCCGGGACTTCTACGAGGTGCTCGGTGTGCCGCGCACGGCCACCGCGGACGAGATCAAGCGCGCTCACCGCAAGCTTGTGAAGGAGTTCCATCCCGACCAGAACAAGAGCGCGGGCGCGGCCGAGCGCTTTCGCGAGGTCCAGGAGGCGTACGAGGTTCTGTCCGACGAGAGGAAGCGCGGCCTGTACGACCAGTACGGCCATGCGGGGCTCGCAGGCGGCGGACCTGGCTTCGAGGGCGCTCCCGGATCGGGCGCGGGTGCGGGACCGGGAGGCCAGTGGCGCAACGTGTCGCCGGAGAACCTCGAGGAGATCTTCGGCGGCATGGGCGGCTTCGGCGACTTCTTCTCGGGCGCAGCTGGTGGCCGGCGCGGCGCGCGCGCGGGACGCGGCGGTGCGGCCGGCCGGGGCGCGGGCGCTGGATTCGGCGGATTCGGCGAGCCCGGTCCGCCACCGGCCGACACGATGCGCGAGACCGTCGACTTCATGACCGCCGCGCTTGGGGGGACGCGCTCGATCAGCGTGGGCGGCGACGGTGCAGCCGGCCGGATCGACCTCAAGATCCCTGCGGGCATCGTGCCCGGCAGCAAGCTGCGCGTCGCGGGCAAGGGCCGTGGCGGAGGCGACCTGCTCGTCGAGATCGATGTGGCGCCGCACCCGTGGTTCCGCCGTGACGGGCTCGACATCCTGCTCGACGTGCCCGTCACGATCGTGGAGGCATCGCTTGGCGCCAAGGTCGACATCCCGCTCCTCAAGGGAACGGTGAGCCTGAAGATTCCCGCAGGCACCTCATCAGGGCGGAGGATCCGCGTCGCGGGACAGGGCATCGCCTCCAGGTCGGCGACCGGCGACTTCTACGCGGTGCCTCAGATCGTCGCGCCAGCGTCGCTGTCCGCAGAGGACGAGTCGAGCCTTCGGGACATCGGGACTCGCATCGCGGACCCGCGTGTGGGACGCTGGGCGTAGTGCCCGATGCTGCGCGCGTTGCGGCGCGTGCGCACACCGCGCTGACGGGGCACGCGGACCGTGCGCGGCGCGCACGGCGTTCGGCGCACGGCCCGCGACACCTACCTGTAGCGCGCGACGGCCGACAGGATGGTCTGCCGCACGTGATCCGGCCGAGAGACGCAGGTCCACTCCAGCGATCGGTCCGCCCACACCCTTGGCGCCCTCGTGCGGTCGCCACCCTGCGCCCCATCGCGCCCTCCGCGGGAGGTGCCCGAGGCGTCGCGCGCGGCCCGCCAGCTGCGCCGGCGCACGCGCGGCGCGCCGCGCATCACGCCGATGCTGCCGCAGCGCACCCAGCGCTCGCCCCAGCGCGTCGCGTCACCGAGCGCGGCGACCTCGGACAGCGTGCATGCGGAGGTGTGCGTCACGATGCCGGCACGCACGATGATGCGGCGGTCGGTCAGCACGTAGGCGCGGCTGAGCCAGTCGTAGGCCTGCCATGCCCCCCGCACGCCGAGGATCACGGCGCCTGCAGCGACCGCCTGCGCCGTGTCCCACGGGATGTCCTCGGCGGCGGAGAGCGCAAGAAGCGCCAGCACGGCGATCGCCGCAACAGGGATGGCCGGAAGCAGCCCGATCACGATGAACCACGGGCTCGGGCGAATCGCCAGGATCACGGTCTCGTCCCCGCCCGCGAGCTCCGCCGCGGCGATGGGCGCCGCGAGCGCAACCGCGCCGCCGCTCATGGCGTCACCGCGTGCTGGTCGAGCACGCCCACGAAGGGCATGTTCCGGTAGAGGTCGTCGTAGTCGAGGCCGCACCCGACCACGAAGACATCCGGGATGTCGAACCCGACGAACTCGCACGGCGTCGCGAGCGCCTCAGGCCTCATCTTGCGCAGCAGCACGCAGGTGCGCACGCTCGCCGGCTCCTGGCGCTCCATCGCCGCGCGCAGGAGGCGCAGCGTGCCGCCGGTGTCGAGGATGTCATCGACGATGAGCACGTGGCGCCCCTTGGCTCCCTAGGGAAGCGCGGACGCCAGCGACGCGCCGCGGCTTGCGGTGCGCGTGCCGCCGTACGAGGACACGGTGACGATGCCGCAGCGCAGGCGCCGCGGCATGGCGCGCACGAGGTCTGCGGTGAAGAAGAGCGCTCCGGTCATCACGGACACCACCAGCATCTCGCCGCCTTCAGGGATGGTGCCCACGATCTCCGACGCCAGTGTCCGCACGCGCGCGGCGATGTCCTGCTCGCTCACGAGCACGCGCGTCACCCCCTGCGCGCGCCACGGCAGCGGTGCCTCGGCGATGGTCCCGGGCTCGCTCATTGCCCTCCTGCGCCCAGACGAGCGAGGATGCAGGCCTGTGCGCGCTTGCCATCCACTGCGCCGCCCGCCTGCTTCATCACGGCGCCGACAAGCCGGCCGATCGCGGCCATCTTGCCCGCGCGCACGTCCTCCGCGGCCTGCGCGTTCGCGGCGATCGCCGCATCCACCCATGCGATGAGCTGGCCATCATCCTGCACCACGAGCAGCCCCTGGCGCTGCGCGACATCGCGCGCGTCGCCATCGCATGCGCACAGCGCGGCGAAGAGCGCATCCACCGACTGCGCGGGGAGGTCGCCCGACTCGCGCAGCGCGACAATTCCCGCGAGCTGCGCCGGCGAGATGCCCGCGGCGGCAAGCGCGATGCCGCGCTCGTTGGCGTACTTGAGCCCGCTGTTGAGGAGGAGCTTTGCGGCCGCGAATGTGGCTCGAC
>VERO01000402.1 GCA_018882625.1 Phycisphaerales bacterium
CTACCTGCGCGATGACACATGCGCCGTGCGCGTGCGCTGGGAGGGTGCCGATGTGGAGCCGGCGCGCATGTTCAGCGAGACCGTGCACATGGGCGAGGCGCTGTACTACGGCAAGGGTCCCACGGGCGCGGTGTCTGGTTCCGATGGCATTCGCACCTTCACGGAGCGCGGCATCCGCGTGGGTGCGGCGCTCTTTGTTGCGGGATACGCGCGCGAGCGCGAGGACCGCGTGGAGCCCGAGATCGCGGCGGGCGAGCGCGGCAAGGGCGGCGGCCGCGCGCGTCACTTCCTGGTCACAACCCGCAGCGAGGCGCAGGTGCTCTCAAGCCACGCGTGGAAGGGTTGGGGATGGGCACTGGCCGGAGCGCTGCCTGCGCTCGCGCTGCTTGCGGTGGGCATCATGCAGTGGACGGGCCACGACGACATCGGGCTCGCGAGCGACGAGGAGAGGCGCCGCACGTACCAGGGGCTGACGCTCGTGGGTGCGGGCGGTCTCGTGGCGTTCGTGGGCGCCTACCTGATCGCGTGGATGATCATGGTCTTCAACGATCTCATCGAGCTGCGCAACCGCGTGCAGTCGCGGCTGGCCAACATCGACGTGCAGCTCAAGCGGCGCGGAGATCTCGTGCTGTCGCTGGTGGCGTGCGTCGAGGGCCTGCGCCGGCACGAGTCGGAGCTGCAGACGGCGATTGCGCAGCTGCGCGCGCAGGCTGCGCTGCGCGAACACTCGGACCCTTCGATCCAGGCGCTGCGCCGCATGGACCGCGCGATGAGGATCCTGGCGGAGCGGTACCCCGCGCTGGTCTCGGCGGACGCGTTCCTGCGCCTGCAGAAGGAGCTCTCGGACACGGAGGAGCGGATCGCGCTGGCCCGCGACGACGCCAACGGCATCACGGCCGGCTTCAATGCGCGCATCGGCACGTTCCCGGCGAGCCTGATCGCGTCGGGGATGGGCTTCCGCACGATGCCCTTCTTCTCGGCGGATGGCTTCGAGCGCGCCGTGCCTCGGGTATCCGGCCTGGCTGGCTAGAATCGCCGACCCGGCATGGCGCCGGGCATCGAGCGAATTCCCATGACCACACACGACCACTTCAAGAGTTCAGCCACCCTCCAGACTCCCATGGGCGAGCGCCGCTACAGCAGCCTCGCCGCGCTGCGCTCGGTCGGCAACATCGACCGCCTCCCGTACTCGATCAAGGTGCTGCTCGAGTCGTGCCTGCGCAACCTCGATGGCCATGTGGTCACCGCCGATCACGTGAAGGCGATCGCCAACTACGACCCGCGCAACCCCGGCGAGGAGGAGATCCCCTTCATGCCAGGCCGCGTGGTGCTGCAGGACTTCACGGGCGTGCCGTGCGTGATCGACCTCGCCGCGATGCGTGGCGCGATGAAGTCGCTCGGCGGCGACCCGCGCAAGGTGAACCCGCTCGTGCCGTGCGACCTCGTGATCGACCACTCCGTGCAGGTCGATGCGTTCGGATCCGGCATGGCGCTCACCATCAATGGTGAGCTCGAGTTCGAGCGCAACCGCGAGCGCTACGAGTTCCTCAAGTGGGGGCAAGGCGCCCTCGACCAGTTCCGCGTGGTACCGCCGGCGACCGGCATCGTGCACCAGGTGAACCTCGAGTACCTCGCGAAGGTCGTGTGGGAGAAGGACGGGGTCCTCTACCCCGACTCGCTCGTAGGCACCGACA
>VERO01000110.1 GCA_018882625.1 Phycisphaerales bacterium
CAGGCAGGTTGGCGTGAGCGTGCCTCAGCTGCCCGTGAGGGCCAGCGCCGCAGAGATCCTGCGTCGTCTCTCGGTCCCCGGATCCACGCTCACGGTCGTGGCCGAGACCGGGTCGGGAAAGACCACGCAGGTGCCGCAGATCCTCGACGAGGCGGGGCTGTCGCGTCCCGCAGGCGACGGCGGCGGCGGACGGATCGTGGTGCTGCAGCCGCGCAGGCTCGCGGCGCGTGCGGTCGCGCGTCGCGTGGCGCACGAGATGGGTACGCGGCTCGGCGACGTGGTGGGCTACCGCACGCGACATGACCGCGCAGACAGCGCGGCGACCCGGATCCTGTTCATGACCGATGGCCTCTTCGCGCGCATGGCGCTCGCGTCGCGCAGGCTCGACGGCATCGGCACTGTGGTGCTCGGCGAGTTCCACGAGCGCGGCATCCACACCGACATCTCGGCGGGCACGGTGCGGCGGCTGCAGTCCACGCTCCGCCCCGACCTGCGTCTGGTGATCATGAGCGCAACGCTGGATGCCGAGCGGACGGTCGCGTCGTTCGGCGGCGCCGCGATGCGCGTGCCGGGCCGCGTGCATCCTGTGGAGACGTCCTTCGCCGGGGATCCTCCGCCAGCGCCGCACGGCCGGCCGGTGCCCGGCAGCGAGGTGTGGAACCGTGCGGCCGATGCGGTGCTGCAGGCCATGGAGCGGGAGCCCGAGGGGCATGCGCTCGTCTTCATGCCCGGTCGCGCGGAGATCTCGCGCACGGTCGAGGCGCTCGGGCGGCGGCTTGGGCGCGGCAGCGGCGTCACGCTGCACGAGCTGCACGGCTCGCAGACCGCAGAGGAGCAGGATGCCGCGCTCGCCCCGTCGCGCGGCCGCAAGGTGATCGTGGCGACGAACATCGCGCAGACGAGCCTCACCATCGATGGCGTACGCATCGTGGTCGATTCGGGGCTCGCGCGTGTGGCTCGGTTCGACCCGCGGCGCGACCTCAACGCGCTGCGGCTCGAGCCCATCAGCCGCGCGAGCGCTGAGCAGCGCGCAGGCCGGGCGGGACGGACCGCGCCCGGACGGTGCATCAGGCTCTGGAGCGCCTCGAGCCATGCGAGGCGCGCGGCGCACGACGAGCCTGAGATCGCGCGAGTGGAGCTTTCGGAGGCGATCCTGCTGCTGGCGGCGCTGGGCGAGCGCGATCCTCTCGCCTTTCCGTGGGTCGATGCGCCGCCTGCGGAGAGCCTCGAGCGTGCGCGTGCGGTGCTGCGTGCCACAAGCGCGCTCGGCGACGGCGACAGGATCACCCCGCTCGGCAGCGCGATGGCCCGCATCCCGACCCATCCGCGGCTGGCGCGCGCGCTGGTCGAGGCGGACCGTCGCGGGTGCGTGCATCGCGTGGCGTCATGGGCTGCGGTCGTGGCGGGGCGCGACGTGGTGCGCGGAGTGGCGGGGCCGTGGCTGAAGTCGCTGGCGGAACCTGATGACCCCGCTGGTGACCTCGCGCCACGCGAGCGGCTCCTTCACGCATGGGCCTCTGGCCGGGCGCGGTCGCTCGGTGCCGCTGCACAGGGGGAGATGGATGCCGACTCGCTCCGCGAGGCGGACCGAGTGGCCAAGGACCTCTCTCGCGCGGCGGCGGGAACCTCGTCGTCGATGGTCGCCCGACCCGGAGTGCGCGCCGTCGAGTCGGGCGAATCGCATGGCGCTGCACCGCAGGAGGGCGCAGGCGAGGGCCCCGAGGCTGACATGGCGTCGTCCGAGGGCGACCATCTCGTGGCCTGCTTCGTCAGGGGATTCCCTGACCGGATCGCGTGGCGTCCTGATGCGCAGAAGCCGCACGCCCACATGGCCGGGCGCCGCAAGGTGGCCCTTGACCCGTCTTCGATGCTGCGCGGCGCGGGCCCATTCCTGGCGCTCGACGCACGCGAGGCGACGGGCGGCGACGGTTCGCAGACGCTGCTGGCGCTCACGTGCGCGGTGGACCCGGTGCTGCTCGAGTCGATGTCGCCTGCGCGGTTCTCGGTCGAGCGCGGGGAACGCTGGGATCCGCAGGAGCAGGCGGTGGTGGAGGTCGAGTCGCGCACCTTTGACGGCATCTCGGTCGACCGCACCGTGCGCCCGGCGCGCGACGTCGCGGCTGCGGAGGCGATCATCGCCGAGCGCATCGCCGAGGGAGAGCTCAGGCTCGATCGGTGGGACGAGTCGGTGGAGCAGTGGATCGCTCGAGTGCGCTGCGTGGCGCAGTGGATGCCGGAGCACGGGCTCATCACCTACGCGCCAGACGAGCTGCGCGTGGTGCTGATGGAGATCGCCTCGGGTGCCACGCGGTGGAGCCAGGTCCGCGACCGCCCATGCCTCGATGCGCTGCGCCACGCGCTCTCGCACGAGGAGATCAGGCTGGTGGAGCGCGCCGCGCCCTCCGAGGTGGCGCTGCCCTCGGGGCGCCGGATGCGCGTGCAGTACGAGCCCGGGCAGCCGCCGCGCGGCCGCGCCAAGGTGCAGGACCTGTACGGGCTCGACCGCAATCCGGCGGTGGCGATGGGACGGGTGCCTGTGCTGCTCGAGATCCTCGGGCCCAACTTCAGGCCGCTGCAGGTGACTGCCGACCTCGCCAACTTCTGGAGCGTGCTCTACCCGTCCCTGCGCAATGAGCTGCGCCGGCGCTACCCGCGCCACGAGTGGCGGTAGCGCCCGCGCTGCGATCACCGGAGCGTGGCACGAGGCCGGCAGGCAGTCGGCTACTCGAGGTCCTCGACGCCGAGGTAGGCGTCGCCGCCGTGGAAGTGCCGCCGCGGGGAGATGCCTGTGCGCGTGCCCTCGCCGAGGCGGGTGGCCTCGTCGCCCGCGAACCGCGCGAGCTTTGGGCACCACACCCGGCGTCCCGCATGGACGTCATGCACGATCTGCACAGCCTCGTGCACATCGTCGGTGACGCTGAACATGTCGAAGTCCTCGGGGGAGATCGTGGCATGCTTCTCGAGCAGCGTCGAGCGGAGCCAGTCGAGGAGGGGGTTCCAGAATGCGGAGCCGACGAGCACGACCGGGAACGGCACGATCTTGAGCGTCTGGATCAGCGTGAGCGACTCGAAGAGCTCGTCGAGCGTCCCGAAGCCGCCGGGGAAGATGATGAATCCGCGCGCATGCTTGACGAACATCACCTTGCGGATGAAGAAGTAGCGGAAGGTGAGCTCGATCGACTGGTACGGGTTGGGCTTCTGCTCGTGCGGCAGCGAGATGTTGAGGCCGACGCTGACGCCCTTGGCGGCGTGCGCGCCCTTGTTGGCGGCCTCCATGATCCCGGGACCGCCTCCGGTGATGACGGCGAAGCCACGCTGCACGAGCAGCCGTCCGCATTCCACCGCGCGCAGGTAGTCGTTGTGGTCTGGCTTCGTGCGCGCCGAGCCGAAGACGGCGATGGCTGGGCCCACGAGCGCAAGCGAGTCAGTCGCGTCGACGAACTCGCTCAAGATGCGGAGCGACCGCCACGCCTCGTGCTGCAACGCCTGCTTCGATGCCGATGTCATGTGGATCCCTTGCATCGGCAGTTGGGCACCCCCCACTCGCGTGAAACGCCCCATGTTGCGCAAGAATCGGCCCCACATGGACTTGCGCATGGACGTTTGAACCCCAGGGCATGAATTTCTACACTGGCTCGATGGCATCCAAAGCAACCGCGCGCAGCACGAAGCCAGCCGCTGCGCCCGTGAAGTCTGGGTCGTCCGCACCGCAAGCAGGCCAAGGGGGAACGGCCCGGAGTGCGCCACCATCTGGCGGCTCGCATGAGAGGACCGCGCCCAGCGCTGCAGCGAAGAAGGCGACCGTTGCGGGCAAGGCGTCTCCCGCGGCGGCGAAGGCGTCTCCCGCGGCGGCGAAGGCGTCTCCCGCGGCGGCGAAGGCGTCTCCCGCGGCGGCGAAGGCGTCGCCCGCGGCGGCGAAGGCGTCTCCTGCGGCGGGCAAGGCGTCAGAGAAGGTTCCCGCTGACCGCGATGCGGCGATCAGCGGCTACCAGGCGGCGCTCAAGTGGCTGCACGACCGTCCGGACGTGGAGCGGATGCGTGCGGTCGCCAACCCCTCGGCCATGTTCAAGCTCGACCGCATGCGTGCGCTGCTTGCCGCGATGGGCGACCCGCATGAGCAGGTGAAGTGCGTGCACGTGGCAGGCACCGTCGGCAAGGGATCGACCTGCGCGATGATCTCCTCGATGCTGAGCGAGTGCGGCTACACGGTCGGTGTGTACACGAGCCCGCACCTGGTGGACCTGCGGGAGCGCATCACCATCAATGGTGCGCTCATCTCCAAGCATGACGTGACCGAGGGTCTCCGTGTGGTGCAGGCCGCCGCAGCCAAGGCGAAGGTCGATCCCACCTTCTTCGAGGCGATGACTGCGCTGGCCTTCAAGCACTTCGCGGAGCAGGCCGTGGACGTGGCCGTGATCGAGGTGGGCCTCGGCGGCCGCCTGGACAGCACGAACGTGATCACGCCGCTCGTGTCGGTGGTGACGACGATCGATTTCGACCACACCAAGCTCCTCGGGAACACGCTTTCGGCGATCGCGAAGGAGAAGGCGGGCATCTTCAAGAAGGGCGTCCCCGCACTCATCTTCGACGCCACCAGCGACGTCAATGGCGCATTTGTGGAGGTCGCCGAGAAGGTCGGCGCGGACCTGCGCATCGTCAACAAGGACATCGAGTTCTCGAGCCGCTTCTGCGCGACGTCGGATCTCGGCCCGCACACCCGCATCTGCCTGTACACGAAGACCACACGGCTCGAGCACCTCCCGGTGCCGCTGCCGGGCGAGCACCAGGCGCTCAACTGCGCGCTCGCGATCGCCGCGGTCGACGTGCTCAAGGGCGCGGGCTTCAGCTGCCCGGACGAGAAGGTCACGGCCGGTCTCTCGAAGGTGCGCGTGCCGGGGCGCATGGAGCTCGTCAGCGACCGGCCCCGGATCCTGGTGGATGGCGCTCACAACCCGATCAGCGTGAGCACCCTCATGCGCTGCGTGGGCGCGCACGTGCCCTACGACAGCATGGTGTGCGTCTTCGGGTGCTGCATCGACAAGGATGTCGAGGCGATGCTCGACCGAGTGAATCTCGGTGCGGACAAGGTCATCTTCACGCGCGCGTCGGGCAACCCGCGCGCCGCGGATCCCCACGAGCTGCAGCGGCGCTTCCAGGAGCGCGGCAGCGGCAAGATGAGCCAGGTGGCCCGCACGGTGGGCGAGGCGATCGAGCTGGCCTCGCGCGCCACGAGCCGCGATGACCTGATCTGCGTCACCGGCAGCTTCTACGTGTGCGGCGATGCGCTCCGGTACATCGCCGAGCGGCGGGAGCGCCAGGCGGCGGTCGCTGCACAGTGAACGCGCCCGCGGCGTGCCCGGCCGCGGGCATCCGGCCATGAACGCACCGCCCCATGCCGCAGAGCCAGAGACCGCGCACCGCTACACGGCGGCGCTCGCGGGTTCCATCGAGCTCCACTGGCAGGACGAGTGGGAGCGCAGCGGCGCGTTCCGCACGTCCAACCCCGGTGATGCGGGCTTTGATGCGTCGAAGCCCAAGTTCTACGTGCTCGACATGTTCCCGTACCCCTCGGGTGCAGGACTCCACGTCGGGCATCCCGAGGGCTACACCGCGACGGACATCATCGCCCGATACCGGCGCATGTGCGGCTTCAACGTGCTGCACCCGATGGGATGGGACGCGTTCGGGCTGCCCGCGGAGCAGTACGCGGTGCAGACGGGCGTGCACCCCTCCGTCACCACACGCAAGGCGATCGACAACTTCCGCCGCCAGCTCAAGCGCTTCGGGTTCTCCTACGACTGGTCGCGCGAGTTCGGCACGATCGACCCCGGCTACTACCGGTGGACGCAGTGGATCTGGCTGAAGGCCTACGGCTCGCACTACGACGCGCGCCTCGGCAAGGCTCGCCCGATCGCCGAGCTCGAGCGCGAGTGCGAGCGCGCTGACGCTGCGATTGGCACGCCGCCTCGCCCATGGTCGCAGTGCACGCCGCTTGAGCGGCAGCAGTTCCTTGACACCCGGCGCCTGGCGTACCTCGGCGAGCAGACCGTCAACTGGTGCCCTGCGCTGGGCACGGTGCTCGCCAACGAGGAGGTCATCGACGGACGCAGCGAGCGCGGCGGGCATCCGGTGCTGCGCATGCCGCTGCGCCAGTGGATGTTCCGCATCACGGCCTATGCGGACCGGCTGCTCGAGGACCTGTCGCGCGTCGAGTGGCCCGAGTCGACTCGCACCATGCAGGCCGAGTGGATCGGCCGCAGCGCGGGCGCCGAGATCGACTTTGCGGTGGACGGGTTCGGCGCGCTGCGTGTGTTCACGACACGCCCCGACACCATCTTCGGCGCCACGTACATGGTGGTGGCGCCGGAGCACCCGCTGGTGGCGCAAGCCATTGCGCGCGATGCATCGGGGCAGGGCGCTGCAGTCGCCGCATACGCCGAGGCTGCGCGCCACCGTGCGGACGTGGACCGGCAGGCGGCCACCAAGGACAAGACAGGCGTGTTCACCGGGCTCGAGGCCGTGAATCCCGCGACGGGTGGGCGCATCCCGGTATGGACCGCCGACTACGTGCTGATGGGATACGGCACCGGCGCGATCATGGCGGTGCCCGCGCATGACGAGCGAGACTTCGAGTTCGCGCGCGCCTTCGCGCTGCCGGTGCGCCAGGTGGTCGAGATCGCAGGCCAGCCCTGGACAGGCGAGGCCGCGACCGCGGGCGACGGCGTGGCGGTCAACTCCGCCGGTCCGCGCGTGTCGATCGACGGGCTCCCCACCGCAGAGGCGAAGGAGCGCGTCATCGTGTGGCTCGAGTCGTGCGGTGCCGGCGTGCGTCGCACCAACTACCGGCTGCGCGACTGGCTCTTCAGCCGCCAGCGGTACTGGGGCGAGCCATTCCCTGTCGTCTACGACTCGCAGGGCATGCACTATCCCGTCACCGAGGCCGCCCTGCCCGTGACGCTGCCCGAGCTCTCCGACTATGCGCCCGTGCAGAGCGACGTGCCGGTGCCGCCGCTTGGCAAGGCAACCGAGTGGGTCAGCACGACCGCCGGCGCCGCAGGCGTCGATCCGGCGCTGCTCGACCCCGCGACGCCGGTGCGGCGCGAGACGAACACGATGCCGGGCTGGGCCGGATCGTGCTGGTACTACCTGCGCTACTGCGACCCCGCGAACGCGGCCCGGTTCTGCGGCACCGACGCCGAGCGCTACTGGATGACGGGCCCCGACGGCACCGGCCGCGGCGTCGACCTCTACG